>JBJOLA010000222.1:0-3387 GCA_046045815.1 Pseudomonadota bacterium | reverse complement strand
ATTTATCCAAGAGACAACTCCATTGCTGACTTCACACGATATCGATTAACTCGCGCGTTCTGTTATATCTTCCGCTTCAGTCTCTTGCAACAACATTTGCACTCGCTTCGCGCGTGATACTTTTTGACCAGTGATAATCGAACTAATTGTTTTGCTGGCTTGGACCATTGGAAATGTCACTTTGTCGCATGGCCATTAAATGGCACCAAGTGATGATAGCGTTAGTGCGCACAATTCGAACGCCAGCGATACGAACGCGGGAAAGTCCCGCGAGTGAAGGTGATTGAGGCGCCCGATCAGTCAACCGGGCGAGCTGGAAAACCGGGCCGCAAACCCGCCGAGAATGCTATCACTGCGGCGCTGTGCGCGGCGATCCTCCGGTGCGGCTTCTCACCGCGCCGACCAGCCATACCGCTTACAAAGACGCAGGCGTGGTCCGGTCGGAGGAGGCGCTCAACCGTGAGGGCAAGCTCATCGTCGAGTGGGCGCAAGCGGGCGTGAGTTGCGAAGATACGTCCGCTGGTCTTGTTTCAGCCGAATAGAGCACAAGGTTGGCAAGTTCATCCGACACTCGCCCTGTCGGAAAAGTGGGTGACGTAATTCCAGCATCCGCTGTGGGGCGTTTGGGCGGTCTGCGCGCCTAAGGTGGCAGCCCCCCAGCTTTGGATTGACAGTGCCCGTGTCTAAAGGACTGATGCAGGTAGCCGCGAGGCCCGCGGCGGTCATAGTTGAGGAACGCTACAAGTAGAGTTTCGTCAATAAGGGCGTTTTCTCCTGCACTTTGCCCATATGGCGTATGCCAAGATTCGATCACCGATCCGCCGAACGTATGGAGATTGCTGTGATGCACGCTACGAATGATCCCTCCGTCGACGCGAGTGAGGCCACCAATTGGAGCCAAGTCGAGGAGTGGGACAAAAAGTACGTCTTTCACGTCCTCGCTACCAAAGAGGAATACCAAAGTACGATTGTTGAAAGTGCGGAAGGTTGCTATTACACCCTTGCTAACGGCAAGCGCGTGTTCGATTTCGCCAATCAGCTGATTTGCGTCAATATGGGGCACCGCCATCCGCGCATCCAGCAGGCTATCCGCGACGCAACCTTCGAGTTTGGTTATGTCACCGAGGCGATGACCACGAAATATCGGTCACGCGCCGCCAAGCTGATCATGGAAGACTTAAAGGTGGGGGAATGGGCGGCCCGAATCCGTTTCGTGTCGACAGGTACCGAAGCGGTCGAGAACATGCTGATGTTTGCGAAGCAATACACCGGCCGTCGCAACATCGTCACGCGTAGCTATGACTACCACGGCTGGTCGAGTACTCTCTCGGGGGCAAACGGCATTCGAGGTTATCGAGGCGGCCTCGCATCGGGTTCAAATGAGCCGACGGTTCGTGATGCTCCGGATTCGCCATCCCCTAATTTTCACTATGCTCCGGCGCCGCACTGCTTTCGCTGCCCGATCGGACATACGTACCCGAATTGCAAGGATAAGAAGGGCACTTTGGCCTGTGTGCGCGCCACCGAGCACCTGATTCGTACCATCGGACCGGAAACCGTGGCGGGCTTTCTCACGGAGCCCGTGCAGGGGTCGGGCATGATTCACCCACCCAAGGAGTATCTGCCACAGATTCGCGAGATGACCCAGCGGCTCGACATTTTGTGGCTGGACGACGAAGTAATGACCGGATTTGGTCGGCTCGGTGAATGGTTTGGTTATCAATGTTTCGGTGTGACCCCTGATTTGATGACGGTCGCGAAAGGGTTGATTTCCTCCGCACTGCCGGCAGGCGCTGTGATTCTATCGAAGAAAATCGCGGCATTTTTCGATCAATGGCGCCTTATGACCATGAGCACATTTGGCTCACATCCCATTGCCATGGCAGCCATTTGCGCCAATATCGAAGCGATGTTGGACGAAAACATTCTCGAGCGCGTTAGGGACCTCGGAGCCCATCTGGGCGCGGGATTGGCGGATCTGCAAAAGCGCCATAAATGCGTCGGGCTGGTGTCCGGACGCGGCCTGATGTGGGCGATCGAACTCGTCAAGAACCGGGAAACGCTCGAACCATTCGTTGAGATGGATCGAAATTCAATTCATGCAAAGACGGCTCAAGTGCCGGCTAGCCAGCAGGTCGCGTATGTTTGTATGCAGGAGGGCGTTTCGATTGGCGCGTTCCTGCCAAATAGCTTACGGCTTGCGACGGCGTTCGTGGCCACCAAGGCGGACTTGGATCTGGGGCTGCGGGCGCTCGACAAAGGCCTAACGATGCTCGACGCGCAGTGCGACTGAGTTGCCGTAGATCATCACTTGGGGGAGCGATGCATCGCTCCTGCGGCCAGAATTGAATTCTACGTTTTGAGAGTGTGAATGACTTGTATGTCGGTATAAGCCAGTAACCCTTCTCGAGAGAGCTCCACACCAATACCCGATTGTTTGATGCCGCCGCAGGGCACGTCATAGCTGGCGGCGAAGTGTTGGTTGACCCAAGCGGTGCCGCATTGCAGGCGCGCGGCGATCCTCTGCCCGTGGGCAATATCGCGAGTCCAGACCGAGCCGCCGAGTCCATATTGGCTCTGATTTGCGCGGGAGACCGCTTCATCGATAGTGTCGAAACGAATGATTGGACGCACCGGACCGAATACTTCTTCGTCCACGAGCGGATTGCCTTCGATGATGTCCCTCACAATCGTTGGCTCAACGAAGTAGCCTGGCCGGCGCGTTTTGCCGCCGGCGATAATCTTGCCGTAGCGGGGAGCCGCCTCCAGCAGCTGACTGATGGCTTCAAACTGCTTGCGATTTTGCAGCGGACCGAATTGGGTCATCGGGTCTGCGCCGTCGCCCACAACCGCGGACTTGGCTAGTTCGGCAATCGCGCTGCACATGCTGTCGTAGATTGCTGCTTGGACGTAGATGCGTTTGATGTTCACACATACCTGACCGGAGTTGGCAAAGGCGTAAGCAAACAGCAATGCCGCCGTTTCTTTCACATCGACGTCATCCAGCACGATGGCCGCATCGTTACCGCCTAGCTCCAGCGTGATTCGCTTCATCGTATCGGCGGCCGAGCGCATGACCGCCTTGCCCGATGCGGTCGAGCCGGTAAACGCCATTTTGGCAACACCTGGATGCGCGCTGATCAGCGGGCCAATGTCTCCGGCGTCGCTGATGACGCTGAGCACGCCGGGCGGAACTGTTTCGCGTATCAGTTCGCCTAGGCGCAAAGTCGTCAGAGGTGTTGTCGGTGAGGGCTTCAATAGCAACGCATTGCCCGCGATCAAGGCCGGTGCCAATTTATTGATGGCCGTCATCAGCGGGTAATTCCAGGGAATGATGGCGGCGACCAGCCCTACGGGTCGTCTAAAAAGTTCAATGCGTCGCTGACC
>JBJOLA010000193.1:0-3379 GCA_046045815.1 Pseudomonadota bacterium | reverse complement strand
GTGCAGCGCAAAGGCAGGACGAACGGCGTGCGCGTTTGGGCGGTCGGCCAGGCCGCCGCGCTCGAACGGACATTGTCGCTCTATTCCAATCCCGGGCTTGGCACCAACGGCGCATTTCCAGAATTTTATTTCTTTGATTGCCACAGTTGCCACCGGCAAATTCAAGACAGCCAGCAATTTTCGCCAACGGTGATGGCAAACCCCGGCAGGCCAATCTCGCTCGGCATGCCACCATTCAATGATGAGAATATGATCATGCTCTCGGCGGCGGCACGCGTGGCAGAACCTGCGCTCGCCGCGCGGTTTGACGCGGATAGCAAAGCGTTCCACGCTGCGATTGCAAAAGACCGTGCCAGCGCCGTTACTGCCGCCAGCAAGCTTCGTGCCTCAGCCTCAGCCTTGTCCAGCGCCTTCGCCAGTGCGCCCTTTGACCGGAACCAAACCTTTGCCATCGTCGATCTGATTGCCAGCGAAGCGATAAGCACCCGTTTCACCGATTATGAAGGATCGGTGCAGGCCGTGATGGCCACCGATACGTTGCTCAATTCACTCGTGAACAGCGGCCAAGTCTCCGCCGGCGCAGCGTCAAGCATCCGCGCCGAGATCAACCGGGCCTATGCCGCCGTTCGCAATCCCAATGATTACCGCCCATTTGAATTCCGGCGTGCACTTGGCGGTGCCGTGCGGACGATCAGGACGTTGCGCTGATGCGGCTCAAACCCCTTATCGGATTTGTCTCGGCGGCGGCGCTTGTTCTGGGCGGGTGTGGCGGTGGCAGCAGCAATCCGACCGCAGCCGCTGTCTCTCCGTCACCACCGCCCACGCCCACAGCCGTCTATACCGTGCCCGCACAAGAGGCTCTGTCCATCGGGGACGTTCAGGATATCCTTGCGCGCGCTGCCGCCGAAGCGAAAGCGCGGAACTTGCCTGCCACAATCGCCGTCACAGACCGGGTGGGTAATGTGCTCGCCGTGTTTCAGATGGTGGGTGCGCTCCAGCGTCTCTTCGTGCCGCGCGCCCCAGACCCTGCAACGCCGGACAATGATCTACAGGGGTTTGACCTGATCAACGGCGCGCCGCTCGGCTCCATTTCCAAGGCCCTGACCGCCGCCTATCTTTCCAGCGGCGGTAACGCCTTTTCCACGCGGACCGCCAGCCAAATCATTCAGGAACATTTCCCGCCAGCGCCCAACGCCGTTGGCTTGGAAAGCGGCCCCCTATCGGGCGTGCAGTTCAGCCAGTTGCCGTGCTCAGACGTCAACACGCGCGACGGCATGATCGGGCCCAAGCGTTCACCGCTGGGCCTTTCTGCAGACGCTGGAGGGCTTCCGCTCTACAAGAACGGCGTGCTGGTCGGCGCGATCGGAGTGATGGCAGACGGTCAGTACGGCTTCGATCCCAACATCCTCAATATCGATCAGGAGGATGAAGAGTTTATCGCCCTAGCGGGGACAATCGGGTTTGAAGCGCCCGTCGATATTCAGGCAGACCGCGTCACCGTAGACGGGACCGCGCTCCGCTTCAGCGATGCGGATCGTTCCGGCTTGAAAGCAAGTGGGACGATCCCGGCTTTCACCACATTGATACCTGGCACAGGCTCGCTGGTCGGCGTCAGAACCTATATAACGGGGCCAGTTGTTCCGGGCACGCCTTACGGCACGGAAGCGTCTGGCATCCGCGCTGCTCGCGCTACCGAATTTGCCAACCCGGATGCCTTCGTCTTGACTGATGGCGCTGGAAATCCGCGCTTCCCCCTTCGCGCGGGGACGGACGGGGCTGAGGTTGCCCAACCCTTAACCGCCGGCGAAGCGCGCAGCTTGCTGGAAGAAGCGTTCAAGATCATGAGCCGGGCGCGCGGGCAGATCAGACGCCCGCTGGACAGTCGGGCACAGGTTTCCATTTCTCTGGTGGACACTTACGGCACGATCCTTGGCCTTGTGCGCGCGCCAGATGCTCCAATCTTCGGGATTGACGTCTCGGCGCAAAAGGCCCGGACGGCAGCCTTCTTCTCTAACGCACGGGCTGCGCAGGAGCTGGATAATACCGCCAGCCCTGACGTCGTTGGTTTCATGACGGCGGCGCGCACCTTCTTCGCTGATCCCACCGTCTTCACCGGCCAGACGGCTTGGAGCAACCGGGCCATCGGCAATATCCACCGCCCCTATTTCCCTGATGGCGAAGTCGGCCGCCCGAACGGCCCCTTCTCGCGCAGCATCAAGCAGTTCAATCCGTTCTCCACCGGGCTGCAATCGACGATGATTTCAGCCAACGTGCTCGGCCATGTGCTGTTCGTGCTCCGCCGAAACGCGACTGACACGCCGCAATTCTGCACACAAACACCGCGACTGCCGGCGGGCGGCACTAATCGGCTGGCCAACGGCATCCAGATATTTCCGGGATCGGTGCCAATTTACCGGGGGTCAACCTTGGTTGGCGCGATTGGTGTTTCGGGGGACGGCATTGACCAGGATGATATGATTTCCTTCCTCGGCGCCGTAAATGGTGGCGCTCGCGCGGGGGGGCTGACTGCGGGTGACCCTGCCAAGCGCTCAGACCAGATCGTCGTGAAGCTGGCCGACGGTGCGCAAGTCCGACTCCGCTACGTGAACTGTCCGTTCGCACCGTTCCTGGATACGGCAGAACAAAATGTCTGTCAGGGGCGCTGAAGGGGATGGCAGCGCTTGGCCCCCTCCTTCCAATGGTGGCTGCCCTATCGGGTCATGCCGGAGCAATGCAGCAGTCCGGCCTGGTAGATGACGCGATCGAAGGGCGATTGGTCGCCATGCTGTCCGCTCCCGAGGATGCGCCAGCGTCTGGCGGCGCAGCTGCTGCCGAAGCACCGCCCCCAGCACCGCCGCCCACCGCAACCAATCCCGCTTTGCTCACCGAAGATGGCGCGCTTGACGCTGATGAGACGCTGATGGACGGTCGACGTCGCCCCGGTGCGCCCAAGCGCCTGCCTGACCGCGTGCATCAGGAGAATATCGGGGCCGTCCGCGCGCCGCCACCAGAAGCCTTCCCCGGTGATCCAGACTTTCCCGTGCCCGATCGCTGGCGTTTATCCGAAACGTTGGGCTTGGCCCGCAAGGAGCATTTTCTCGATCCCTATAACCAGAACACCTACAAAGGGGATCGGCCAATCTGCGTTAACTCACCTAAGGAAAAGGAGCGTCGGCGCAAGGACGGTGTCCGCAAATGCTGGACGCCGGGTTTCCTTGGCCTCAGTCCTGACACTGGTTTTTGGCCCTCAACGCGACGTCAGACACGGTGATCGAGCCGCGATCTTTCCCCACACCCGTTGGTGTTCAAACGACGTCGCGGCCCGGCAGCAATGACACTTTTGGGCGGGCAAGCAGCCTGCTTGCATCGCAGACGTTTC
>JBJOLA010000121.1:0-12564 GCA_046045815.1 Pseudomonadota bacterium | reverse complement strand
GTGGACGCAGGAACAGCTTTATGACCGGGCGAGGGGCCGCACGGGCGAACTTTGGCAACATCTCGGCGAACATAAGCCTGAGGAACTCATCCTCATCCGCAACATGGCGGACCGGTCGACGCCATACCAATTTCTCGAAGCGATCCTTTCAGGCGACATCCGCGGGCGGCAGAAATTGATTGCGCGGCTGGGCGAGGAGGCGCGTGATCCGATTGAAGCATTGCTCAGCGCTGCGCTTGATTTTGAACAGCAGGCGATGCCGTCGCTCCAGCTATTCCTTGACTGGTTTGATGGGGATGATGTCGAGATCAAGCGCGATCCGGCCAAACCCGAAAATGCGGTGCGGGTGATGACAGTACACGGGGCGAAGGGCCTGCAAGCGCCGGTGGTTGTGCTGGCTGATGCAACCAGTGACCCCGGATTCAAACGCAAAACGGATCTAAAATGGGAAGTGGAGCCGGGCCTGATGATCCCGCTGTTCCGCCCAAAGAAGGAGGAACAGGCCGGATCACTCAAAACTTCGGCAGAGGCCCAAGACGCGCGCGAGACGCAGGAACATTGGCGGCTGCTCTATGTCGCGATGACGCGCGCGGAAGAGCATCTGGTGATCGGCGGGGCGCTAGGGCGCAAGCAACAGAAGGACGGCGTGTCGCCCCGCTGTTGGCATTCCCGCATCGCTGAGGCTCTGACCGCGACCGGCCGAGCGCGGGATGTCGAGGGGGCGCTGGTGCTCGAACATCAGGACCCGATCGGTCGGAAATCAAAACAAGATGCGGCCATTGAAACTTGGCCCGGACGGTTGCCTGATTGGGCACTCAGTTCCGCTGTACCCGAAGCCAAGCCGCCGCGCCCGCTCGCCCCGTCTCGCGCCGAAGTGCCGGACCAGGATGTGAGCCCGCCGCCGAGTGACAAGATGCGGCGGGCGGCGCAGCGCGGCGTTCTGCTGCATAGTCTGTTCGAGCGATTGCCTGGGGTGCCGCGCGCAGAACGTGCCAAGGTTGCTGATAGTTGGCTCGAATATTCTGCGGGGGTGAGCGACACCGCGCAGCGACACCAATTGATCAAAGATGCGCTCGGCGTAATCGAGCATTCAGACTTCGCGGACATCTTCTCAGAGGATGCGCTCGCCGAAGTGCCGCTGGCGGGTGTCGTGAACGGTCGGGTGATCGCAGGCGCGGTGGACCGGCTGCTGGTGCGCGCGGACAATGTGCTGGTGGTCGATTTCAAAACCGGACGCCGCGTGCCTGAAACGGCGGCGGCGGTATCGGTCCACCATAAGGCGCAGATGGCCGCCTATGTCGCAGTGCTGGAGGGGATTTTTCCCGGACGCACGGTGCGCGCGGCTCTGCTCTATTCAACCGGCCCTGCGCTGATCCTGTTGCCGCCCGAGGTGATCGAAGCGCACAAGCCGGGCTTTACCGATGCACAAGAAGATTTGTCTGCCCCCGGTTGAGATTGCCCCCGCCCGCGCCTAGATTAGCAACATCACAAGGAGAATCCCGATGTCCACCACCGCCGTAACCGACGCCAGCTTCGCCGCCGATGTATTGGGAGCCGATGTTCCCGTGCTCGTGGATTTCTGGGCGGAATGGTGTGGCCCGTGCAAGATGATCGGCCCAAGCCTCGAAGAAATCTCCGATGAGCTGGCGGGCAAGGTGAAGATCGTGAAGGTCAACATTGACGAAAATCCCGACGCCCCGGGTAAATACGGCGTCCGCGGTATTCCGACGATGATCCTGTTCAAAGACGGCGCTCCTGCGGCCACCAAGGTCGGCGCGGCGCCCAAGTCAGCGCTCAAGGGCTGGCTGGAGGGGGAGCTTTAGAGGGGGGAGGATAAACAACAACCGCTCATCCCGAGCGAAGACGAGGGGAAGCTTCGAGCGAAGTCGAGAACTGATTCCGCCGCTCCGAACGCATCTCGGCTTCGCTCGATGTGGTCCTTCGTCTTCGCTCGGGATGAGCGGGTTGAGTTTGGATAAACCTAAAATCATCACGTTCTAAACTTGGAGCTCGGTTCATTCAGCCCACCAGCCATAATCGGAGGCCAAGGCTCTCCACTCGTCAGGAGCCCTTATACCAAGTTTCAATGACCGTGACTCACGCATTCATCGTCATTCCCGCGAAGGCGGGAACCCATTCGTGGCAAAGTTTGACGCATATCTGTGCCTTCTGGCACAAATATGCGAATGGTTTCCCGCCTTCGCGGGAATGACGGGTCGGTTCAAATCAATGAGAATTGGTATTACCTGATAGCGATCTATAAAATCCTTGGTTGTGAATCCCTCTTGGTCGAAAGACGAGGCCGTCTGCTCAAATGGCTCTGTCATGCGAAATGCAGATTTCATAGCAGGTGCTCCTTACGCCGAAGTTGGAGTGCGTTTTTCGTGGGCCGAAAGCCCGACAATCAGGGAGACGCCCCACCCCCTATTCCAACAGCCCCTCAATCCCCGCCGCCATCTTCACATCGCGCGCGGAGAGGCCGCCGGCATCATGGGTGGTGAGCAAAATATCCACCCGGTTCCAGACGTTTGACCATTCGGGGTGGTGATCTTGGGCTTCGGCCAGCATCGCGACGCGGGTCATGAACGCGAAGGCTTGCGAGAAGTTGGCGAACAGGAATTGGCGGGTGATTGCGTCGCGCGCCTCGTCATAATCCCAATCGCCGAGCCGGTCCAAAGCCTCTGCCCGTTCAGTTTCGTTCAATTGTTCGATCATAGCACTTTGCCTCCGCATACTTTGCGCACTATGTCGCATCCATGATGGGGCAAGGTCAATCAGTCCAGGGGGCAGTCCGACTGCAAGATGTGACGTGCGTGCGCGGGGAGCGGACGCTGTTTTCGGGTCTATCCGTTGCGCTCGCGCCCGGCGATGCGGCGATGGTGAGCGGGCCGAACGGGATCGGCAAATCGAGCCTTTTGCGATTGATTGCGGGGCTGCTGGTTCCGGCGTCGGGCACGCTGGATGTCATCGGCCGTATGGCGCTGACGGGCGAAGCGACAACGCTTGATCCCCGGCTTCCGTTGGCGGAGGCGCTGGCGTTCTGGGCGGGCATTGATGGGGCAAAAGACGATCCTGTTGCAGAGGCACTGCGGGATATGGCCATCGAACATCTCGGCGAAGTGCCGGTGCGTATCCTCTCAACCGGCCAGAAAAAGCGCGCCGTGCTGGCGAGCGTGATCGCAGGTGGCGCGGAGATTTGGCTGCTTGACGAACCCGCGAACGGCCTTGATATGAAATCCATCGGGCTACTGGAAAACGTCATCGCGCGGCACCGGGCGCGCGGCGGGATTGCTCTTGTCGCGACGCACCAGCCGCTGACCCTGCCCGGCGCCCAGTCTGTGGTTCTGGCATGAACCTGTTCTTCCGCCTTGTCCGCCGTGATCTCAGCCTGGCCTGGGGCGGTGGGGCGATGCTGCCGGTAATCTTTTTCTTGCTGGTCGCTACGCTCTATCCGTTCGGGGTGGGGCCTGACAGCGCCTTGCTGGCGCGCACCGGCGGTGGTGTGTTGTGGATTGCGGCGCTGCTCGCGGCGTTGCTGCCGGTGGACCGGTTGATTGCGCCGGACGTTCAGAGCGGCGCGATGGATCAGTTCGCCGTGCGCCAGATCGGTGATGAATTCATCGTCGTCGCGAAATGGCTGGCCCATTGGCTAAGCTTTGGCCCGCCGCTGATGATCGCGACGCTGCCTGCTGCGGGCTTGCTCGGGCTAGACGGCGGGGTGCTGGCACGGCTGGAGCTTGGTCTGTTGCTCGGCACACCGGGGTTAGCAGCGCTTGGGATATTGGTCGCGTGCCTGACGAGCGGATTGCGGCGCAGCAGCGCACTGGGCGGACTACTGATGTTGCCGCTCGCGATTCCGATTCTGATCTTTGGGGCGGGATCACTGGCACCAACGGCGGGCGGCGCGCTCAAATTGCTCGCCGCCAGCGCGTTGTTACTGTGCGCCATTACACCCTTTGCCGCCGGAGCCGCACTGCGCGCGCTTCGGGAGTAAGGCTCAGTCCTCGGCTTTTCCCGATACCCAGTTGTAGGCGAGCGCGCCGAGTACGCCGCCGACGATGGGCGCGAGCCAGAACATCCACAATTGCTGAAGCGCGATGCCGCCTTCCATAATCGCTGGCCCCGTCGAACGCGCAGGGTTCACCGAGGTATTGGTCACGGGAATGCTGATCAAATGGATCAAGGTGAGCGCCAGGCCAATCGCGATCGGGGCAAAGCCAGCGGGCGCCCGTCCGTCAGTTGCGCCCATGATGATGAACAGGAATGCACCCGTCATCACGACTTCGGTGAGCAGCCCTGCCGTTAGGCTAAACCCGTTTGGCGAATGGACCCCGTACCCGTTGGAGGCGAGCCCGATTTGCGTGGGATCTACCCCGGCCTTGCCGCTTGCAATGACATAAAGCACGCCGGCGGCGATCACCGCCCCGACGACTTGCGCGACGATATATCCAAGAACGTTCGAACCGGAAAAGCGCCCGCCTGCCCAAAGGCCAACCGTGACGGCTGGATTGAAATGACCACCCGAAATATGGCCAACCGCATAGGCCATCGTCAAAACCGTGAGTCCGAACGCCAGCGCGACGCCCATATAACCAATGCCGACATCTGGAATGCCCGCTGCCAGAACCGCGGAACCGCAACCGCCCAGAACCAGCCAGAATGTGCCGAACGCTTCGGCCAAAAGTGTGTTGATATTCTTCATGCAACCCTCCTGCTTTTTCACCCATTGCTTGTGGGCGGGGGCAGTCTGTCCAAAGATTACCGGCTTGTAAACCACGTGACGGTGCCGTTTTGGCTTTGCATGCCCGGATTGGCACCGTATCGATGCTCAGATGATTGAAGTGGCCATCGCTGTTGAACCAATTTGGGGCGCGGATGCCGGGTGGGAAGCCTGCGCCATCCGTGCGGTGAATGCGGCTGTTTCCTCAGGTCACGCTGTTGCGCTGGCAAATGCGGAGGCGGCCATCGAAGTCTCACTCCGATTTGCAGATGACGCCGAAGTTCAAACACTTAACCGGGACTACCGGCAGAAGGACAAGGCGACCAACGTCCTGTCCTTCCCGATGCACGCGCCGGAGGAGATCGGCGGGCTGGCGCACAGTGATGACCCCGAACTGATGCTCGGCGATATCATATTGGCGCACGGGGTTTGTGCGCGCGAGGCAGCGGAGCGAAATATTTCTGTTGAAGCGCACGCCACGCACCTGATTGTGCACGGAACCCTCCATCTGCTAGGCTATGATCATATCGACGAAGGGGAGGCCGCCGTGATGGAATCGCTTGAACAGAAAATCATGGCGTCGCTGGGCCTGCACGATCCCTACGCCCCGATTGAGGACTGAACCCAAACACATGGCCGACGATCAGCAAAGCACAGTGCAAAGCAGCAACGGACGATTGTGGCAGGGATTACGGTCTCTGTTCTTCGGAGAGCGGGAAGCGAGTCTGCGCGATCAGATTGAAGATGCCATCGACGAACATGAGGAAGAAGGCCAAAGCGGCAAGGGCGATCTTACCCCGGTTGAACGCCAGATGGTTCGTAACCTGCTGCATTTTGGGGAAAGAACCGTCGGCGATGTCGCGGTGCCGCGCGGGGATATTATCGCGGTGCCTGAAACGATCAGTTTCGATGCGCTCGTTGCGGCGTTTGCCGACGCGGGGCATAGCCGTTTGCCGGTCTACGGGGAGAGCCTGGATACGATCACCGGCATGATCCACATCAAAGATGTCTTCGAAATCCTGGCGAGCAAGGCCAAGCCGCCCAAGACAATCGCCTCGCTCATTCGCCAGCCGCGCTATGTGCCCGAATCGATGGGGGTGCTCGATCTGTTGGCCGAAATGCGGACGACGCAGACCCACCTTGCGATTGTGATTGACGAATATTCCGGCACCGATGGTTTGGTGACGATTGAGGATCTGGTGGAAGAGATCGTCGGCGAGATCGAGGATGAGCATGACGATGCCCCTGTGGCGATGCTCACCCGGCTTGAGGACGGTCGGTGGGATGCTGATGCTCGGGTCGCGCTCGAAGATGTTGGCAGCGAAATTGATCCCAAGCTCGCTGAGGTGGATGAGGATGTGGATACACTGGGCGGGCTGGCGTTCGTGCTCGCGGGCCACGTGCCCCAGATCGGCGAAATCGTGGTTCACCCCAGCGGTTGGCGGATTGAAGTAACCGACGGAGACACGCGGCGAGCGACGCGGTTGGTGCTGCATCCTGCCGCCGAACCTGCATCGCCTCTTACAGGAATTGTCAGCAGCAGTTGATTGGATGAATTCGCATATGACCAAAGGTTCTCACCTTCGTAACATCTTGATATTGCTGCTCGTCCTGATCGGTGGGGCCTATTGGTATCTGTCGACGCCAGACAAAGCGCAGGTGCCGATTGAGGAAATGCAGGGTGCCATTCCCAAGCTCACCACTGTGCGCCAGGAGAATTTCCCGACAATCAAAATCGCCAAGGTGATTGGTTGGCAGGGCGATGCAAAGCCGGTTGCGGCGGCGGGGCTGCGGGTGAATGCCTTTGCAGACAAGCTCGATCATCCGCGCTGGCTGACCGAGCTAGCGAACGGCGATGTGCTGGTGGCCGAAAGCGGGATGCCGGTGCGGGGGGCTGTGGACGCCAAAGACTGGATCGCCCAGAAACTAATCCTCAAAGCAGACGGGAGCAGCAAGCCCGCAAACCGGATCACTTTGCTGCGCGATACAGACGGGGACGGCGTGGCGGACTTCCGCTCTGTCTTGGTGTCGGGCCTCAATTCGCCGACCGGGATGGTGGTGCTCGGCGGCCGACTCTACGTTGCGAATACCGACGCTGTGATCTCCTTCCCGTTCAAAGTGGGTGATACCCAGATCAGTGCGCCGCCGGAGAAGCTGTTCGATCTGCCGCACAATCTGCCCAACAACCATTGGGCACGAAACCTGATTGCGGACCCGAGCGGGGATTCGCTGTACGTGACGATTGGGTCTGACAGCAATATCGCCGAGGGAGGCATGAAGGCTGAAAAGGACCGCGCCCAGATCAAGCAATATGTGTTCAAAACCAAAGAGTTGCGGATGTTCACATACGGGATGCGCAATCCCAACGGTATGGCGTTCAATCCCAAATCGGGTTCGTTGTGGACGGTGGTGAATGAGCGTGACCAGCTCGGCAGTGACGGACCGCCGGATTATCTGACTGTTGCCGATTTCGCGACTTTTTACGGTTGGCCCTTCACCTATTGGGGCGGATATGAAGATCAGCGGGTCGATCAAGTGCGGCCCGATTTGCTGCAATATACCAAGCGGCCCGAATATGCGCTGGGGCCGCACGTGGCGGCGCTTGGACTGGCGTTCAACTGCCGGCCGGAGCTGGGCGCGAAGTTTGCACAAGGGGCATTTGTCGGGATGCACGGATCGTGGAACCGGGTGCCGCCTTCGGGGTATAAGGTCGTCTACATTCCGTTCAATGAGCGCGGTTATCCGGTTGATAAGGTCAAGCCGGTTGATGTGCTGACCGGGTTCCTAAACGCCGCCGGTGATGCGCAAGGCCGCCCAGTCGGGGTGATCGTCAACAAGGCGGGCGCGCTGCTGGTGGCGGACGATTCTGGAAATCGGGTGTGGCGGGTGGTTGCTGCGAAGTGACTGATTGCAATCGATCCAGCCCCTTCGCGGCCATGACGAACGTGAAGCAGGAAATTACCTATTGACAGCGTCACGCTGTTCTGGCAGAATCAATCAGGTTGGAGAATTGCGATTCGGAAACCAATCAGGGCTTGGCCATCGCAAAACAGCCATCGAAATCGAGATCAGGTTCCTCACCCTTCGTCGTCGCCAGATCAATTTCGGCCTTAAGCCTTTCACGCGCCAGTCCGATCACGATATCGCTCTCAGCATCACTTTTTCCCGCCGCGCGGAGTTCAGTTCGGGCGCGGTTATCCAGCACGGCGGCGTAGGTGGCGAGGCTGCGGGCGTCTGTGCCCATGCCTTCGCGCAGCCGCGTATCATCATAGGCGAGCGCCATCATCGCCGCACACTGGGTCAGCGTCGGCGTCGGGGCAGGGGGGTCAACCTTGTCCATTAGGGCGATGCACGATGTCACGGTTTCACGAGGAAGTTTGGCCTTTTGGAATGAGGCGACCCCCGCCACAAACAGATCACGCACCGCTTCCTTGGTGCGCACGCCGCGGGCGATCAGCGCGGTGCCAACGGTGCCCGCGAAATGGGCGCCGCGTTTTTGCAAGGGCGGAATATCCCCCAGATTATTAGCGGGGCTCTGCTGCTGGTGGGCGACGATGGCGAGTGCCGCGACGCATTTCACTTGCTCAGCTTGAGCGGGGCTGAGCGGGGCAGGGGCGATTGTCGCGGGCTGGCTGGCGAGAATCAGCGGGATGACGAGGGCGAGTTTCATAGGCGACGTTTCCGCCAAGTTGGTGCCGGATACAAGCAGATGACTTTGAAATTGAACAGGAGGCGGTATAGCAATGAGTGTGTTTCGTTTTCCCAAAACTACCGCGCTCGTGTTGGGCCTCGTTTCGGCGACCGGCTTTGCGCCGCTCAACCTATGGCCGGTGACGTTGATCGCCTTGGCTGTGCTGATGCATCTTGTCTCGCGGGCGGAGACGTTGAAGGAGGCATTGGCGCGGGGATATTGGTTTGGCGCCGGACATTTCGCGCTTGGCCTGAACTGGATTGCGGGGTCATTTCAATATCAGGACGCGATGCCCGCTTGGCTCGGCTGGGTCGCGGTGGTGGGGTTGGCTCTTTTTCTGGCGATTTATCCCGCGATGGCGGCGGGGTTGGCGTGGCGGTGGGGGAGGCGAGGGCTGCCTTTCGTCCTGATCTTTGCCGCGGGGTGGATTGTCACCGAATATCTTAGGGCGACTTTGTTTACCGGTTTTGCGTGGAACCCTCTCGGTGTCTCGATGTTGGCATCGGGTATATTTGCAGCACTCGCGATATTCTTCGGTACATATGGCTTATCAGGACTCACGATCTGCATTTCTGGTTGGGCATATGAGATGGTTTGTCGTTGGTGGCGGGGTGAACGCAACTATCAGCTTTGGATCGAAGCAATTCCATTTTCGTTCATCATTTTTGTGATGATGATCGCCCCTTGGGTGCGCCCGCAGATTGAGAATGCGCCTAATGAAGGCACCCTCATCCGTATCGTCCAGCCCAACATCGGCCAACAGGACAAGCACAACGACGCCTTTGATGCGATCAACTTTGCCAAGCTAAAGGGACTAAGCGGCACGCCTGGACCAGAGCCGCGTCTGATTCTGTGGCCCGAGGCAGCGATCCCGGATTATCTAGATGAGAAAGATGGCCCCGCTCATGATGCCCGCGCGCGCATTTCCGCACTCCTTGGCCCGAAGGACATTCTGCTCACCGGCGGCGTTAAGCTGCACTACAAACGGATCGACTATAGCGGTTACTATCAGGACGTTGTGGTGGGCGCGCGCAATAGTCTTTGGGTGATGGACGCGAAGGGGCAGCTGCTCGGTCGCTATGATAAGTCGCACCTCGTGCCGGGCGGCGAATATCTGCCGATGAAACCGCTACTCTCTCTCATTGGCCTCTCTCGCCTTGTGCCGGGAACGGTTGATTTCTGGCCGGGGCCGGGGCCGCGGACGCTCAGGCTGCCCGGGTTTGGGAAGGTTGGCGTGCAGATTTGTTATGAGATCATCTTCTCCGGCCACGTGGTGGACCGCGCCAATCGCCCAGATTTTCTGTTCAATCCGTCAAACGATGCGTGGTTTGGATCGTGGGGGCCGCCGCAACATCTGGCGCAGGCCAGGCTCCGCGCGATTGAGGAAGGGATGCCGATCATCCGTTCCACCCCCACCGGGATTTCGGCGGTGATCGACGCGGACGGTAATGTGTTGCACCAGCTGCCCTATAAGCGCGCGGGCTATATCGAGACCCTCCTGCCGTGGCCGCATCCGCCCACTGTGTTCGCACTTTACGGAAACATAATCTCGCTCGCACTCGCATTTTTCTTGGGCGCGTTGGGCGTTGCGCTCCGCCTAAAGCAGCGCTAGAGGAGCGCACATAAAGCTTTCCTTATATGTGATTGGGACGATTTCTCATGCGCCATGACTATCTGTTTACCTCTGAATCGGTTTCCGAAGGCCATCCTGATAAAGTGTCGGACCAGATTTCTGACGCCATCGTCGACCTGTTCCTGTCAAAGGATCCAGAGGCGCGGATCGCCTGCGAAACCCTGACGACCACCCAGCTTGTGGTTCTCGCCGGTGAAATCCGCTGCAAGGGCGTTTACGAAAATGGCGAGTGGGCGCCGGGCGCGAAGGAAGAGATTGAAGCGACCGTCCGCAATACGGTCAAGGAAATTGGCTATGAGCAGGACGGTTTCCATTGGAAGACTTTGACGTTCCTGAACAACCTTCACGGCCAATCCGCTCACATCGCGCAGGGTGTCGATTCGAGCGGCAACAAGGATGAAGGCGCTGGCGATCAGGGGATCATGTTCGGCTATGCGACGGATGAGACGCCGGACCTGATGCCCGCCACGCTTTATTACAGCCACAAAATCCTCGAGCGGATGGCGGCTGATCGTCACTCCGGCGCGGCTCCGTTCCTTGAGCCCGACACCAAGAGCCAGGTGACGCTCCGTTATGAAGGCAGCGTGCCGGTTGCGGCCACGGCTATCGTGGTTTCCACCCAGCACGCCAAGGGATATGACGAAGGCGCGAACGAAGCGACGCTTCATGCTTATGTGAAGAAGGTTGTGGCCGATATCCTTCCCGCCGCTTTGCTCACGGAAACCGAATATCACATCAACCCGACGGGTAGCTTTGAAATCGGCGGACCAGACGGCGATGCGGGCTTGACCGGGCGCAAGATCATTGTGGATACCTACGGCGGGGCAGCACCCCACGGCGGCGGTGCCTTTTCCGGCAAAGACCCGACGAAGGTGGACCGTTCCGCGGCCTATATCACACGCTATCTGGCGAAGAACATCGTGGCCGCTGGCCTTGCCACGCGGTGCACGATCCAGCTCGCTTATGCGATTGGCGTTTCCAAGCCGCTTTCGCTCTACGTCGATACACATGAAACCGGTACCGTCGGCGACGATGCGATTGAGAAAGCGATCATGAGCATCGAGGCACTCGGCGGCCTGACCCCGCGCGCGATCCGCACCCATCTTGGCCTCAACAAGCCGATCTATCGCAAGACGGCGGCTTACGGTCACTTTGGTCGCAAGGCGGAGGGAGACTTCTTCCCGTGGGAGAAAACCGATCTGGTGGACGCTTTGAAGGCGGCGCTCTAGCCAAATCAAAAAGGGGCGCATAAGGACAAATCCCATGCGACCCTATCTCGATCTCATGCAACGTATCCTCGATGACGGGACGAAGCAGCAGGACCGCACCGGCACCGGCACTCTGAGCGTGTTCGGGCACCAGATGCGGTTTGATCTGTCCAAGGGTTTTCCCCTGCTGACGACCAAGAAACTGCATTTGCGCTCGATCATTATCGAGCTGCTTTGGTTCCTCCGCGGCGATACCAACGTGAAGTGGTTACAGGAAAACAAGGTCAGCATCTGGGACGAATGGGCAAACGAGGATGGCGATCTCGGCCCGGTTTACGGCAAGCAGTGGCGCGATTGGCGCGGTGAAGGCGGCATCTCGGTCGATCAGATTGCGGGGCTGATTGATCAGATCAACACTAATCCCTCATCGCGGCGGCAGATTGTTTCGGCGTGGAACCCGGCAGAATTGTCGCAGATGGCGCTCGCCCCGTGCCACTGCCTGTTCCAAACTTATGTCGCCGATGGAAAGCTCTCGTTGCAGCTTTATCAACGTTCCTGTGATGTGTTCCTGGGTGTGCCGTTCAACATTGCGTCTTATGCCCTGCTGACCCATTTGCTCGCCGATCAGTGCGGGCTGGCGGTTGGCGATTTCGTGTGGACCGGCGGGGATTGTCATCTTTATTCCAACCATCTCGAACAAGCGCGATTGCAGATGAGTCGCGAGCCAGGGCCGTTGCCAACGCTGAGCATCACGCGCCGCGCGGATAGCATCGACACCTACACATATGAGGATTTCGCCATCACTGATTATTTTGCACAACCTCATATTTCAGCGCCTGTGGCTGTATGAACCATCCTGAAATCACCCTGATCGTGGCGCGGGCCGATAATGGCATCATCGGTCGTGACGGCGTGCTTCCCTGGCGCGTCCCCGCTGACCTGCGCCGCTTCAAGCAACTGACGATGGGCGCGCGGTTTGATCTCGAAATCGCCCTTAATCGCGTTGGCGGCTCGCTCTCGCTAAGGCCGATGCCGATTGCCATTGATCGCACGCCGCTTCGGATTCAAGGACGGGTAGGCGATAGCCTTTACCGCTCCGCCCGCATTGCAGGCGCCCCTGCGCAGGCAGTTGAATCCTATATCCGCGCGATTGCGTCGAAAGTCTCACTGGGTGATATTTCCGCCGATGCCCGTTTTGATTTTGTAGTCGCCCATGCCCGCGCCGAAACCGGGGAAGTGCAACTTGGCAAATTGCTGTTCGCTGGCCTTGACCGCGATGGTCGCAAAACGCAGCTGCTCGAATGGTCTATCG
>JBJOLA010000118.1:0-9394 GCA_046045815.1 Pseudomonadota bacterium | reverse complement strand
ATATTTCCGATATGGCATTGGACTTGGCAATCCCCATTGGGCGTAAAAGCTATTGGACGCGCGCGCTAGATCGGGCGGTTGCTGCGCATGAGGCGGGAACAGTGGTATTATTGTGTGCGCTTGGGCTACAGGGCAAGTCTTGGCAGCAGGTTTCCCCCGTCATGCTATATCACAGCATTTCAGCCTTGAGACGTGTGGGACTGCCTGGCGAAGCCCGAATGATCGCGGCTGAGGCTGTCACCCGTGGGTAAAGATGGCTGTCGCTGAAGCGTCACAAGACAAGCGGTTGATCGACCGTTTCCTGGAGATGATGGCGGCTGAAGCTGGCGCGTCGCGCAATACGATGCTGGCCTATCGCAGTGATCTTTCCTCAGCATCTGCGTTTCTCCGTGGACAGCTTTCGAGCGCCACAGCAGTTGAATTAACAAGACTTGGCAATGGATGGACTGAACTCGCCAAATCGAGCGTTTCGCGCAAGTCTGCGGCGCTGCGGCGTTTTTTCGGCTTCTTGGTTGATGAGGCATTCCGTCCCGATGATCCGTCCCCCGCCCTGCCCCGCCCGACAACTGTGCGGCCACTTCCCAAAATTCTAGACCATGTCGATGTTGAGCGGTTGTTCGCGGAAATAGAAAGGCGAATTGGCGCGAATGGTGACAAAGTGGCCGCCTTGAGGCTCTCTGCACTCATGGAACTCCTCTATGGTTCTGGCTTGAGGGCGACAGAATTAGTGTCTCTCGACCTTCGTGCGATCAATGGCGATCGCCCCTTTGCAATTCTCAAAGGCAAAGGAGGAAAAGAGCGGATGGTGCCGGTCTCTAACCGCGCGCGAGCAGCCGTGTCGCGGTGGAAGGAGGTGCGGCCAACTGGATCAAATTGGCTGTTCCCCTCAGGAAAATCGTTTCTAAGCCGGGTGAGATTGTTCCAAATTCTCAAAATGTTAGCGAGTGACTCAGGTATATCGCCTGATCGCGTGAGTCCCCACGTCATCCGTCATGCTTTTGCGACCCATTTGCTCGAAGGCGGAGCAGATTTGCGCGCCTTGCAGACAATGCTAGGCCACGCAGACATCGCTACTACCGAAATATACACACATGTTGACAGCAAACGGCTAGTCGATCTGGTCAACAAGGCGCATCCTCTCGTTGACGCCGTGGCGCGTCGGTCCTAACCCGCTGCGATGATCTCCTATCTTGATTTTGAAAAGCCTGTTGCTGAGCTTCGAGCCCGCGTCTCGGAACTTAAAGAAACGGCGGAAAACGGCCCCGCCAATGTCGATGCGGAAGTCCAGAAACTTGAAGCGAAAGCGGATCGTTTGCTTCAGGATACCTATTCCCGGCTGACGCCCTGGCAAAAGGCGCAGGTCGCCCGTCATCCACAGCGCCCCCATTTCAAGGATTATCTCGCACAGCTAATCACGGAATTCGTGCCACTCTCCGGGGATCGCGCTTTTGGGGATGACCAAGCGATAATCGGTGGCTTGGGGCGGCTGAACGGCAAGCGAATCATGGTGATCGGCCACGAAAAGGGTGATGATACCGCGACGCGACTTAAGCATAATTTTGGCATGGGAAAGCCAGAAGGCTATCGTAAGGCCATCCGGTTGATGCAACTTGCCGATCGGTTTGGCATTCCCGTGGTGACGCTAGTTGATACGTCGGGCGCGTTTCCGGGGATTATCGCCGAAGAACGGGGCCAAGCCGAAGCCATCGCGCGTTCAACGCTCGCTACGCTCGACCTCAGCGTCCCTGTCGTCGCCGCTATTGTCGGTGAAGGGGGGTCAGGCGGTGCCGTCGCGCTATCCGCAGCCAACCGCGTTCTGATGTTCGAACACGCGGTTTACTCCGTAATCTCACCGGAAGGCTGTGCCTCAATCCTTTGGCGGACGGCTGACAAAGCCAGTGAAGCGGCCGAAGCGATGCGGATCACAGCCCCCGATCTTCAGCGGCTCGGTGTGATCGACATTCTCATCCCTGAACCCGTCGGCGGAGCGCACCGCGCGCCTGTAATCGCCATCGACGCATTGGGCAAAGCCATTTCCGCCTCACTAATTGAACTTTCAAAGCTTGATGCAGATACGCTGCGCTTGGACCGTCGCCGGAAATTTCTTGCGATGGGCGCCATCTAAGCGCAAATTCAAAGTCAATTAACCGAGTAAGGGAGTTGTTGTCATGAAACATTTGCTTTTGATCAGCGCGGCGATGCTATCGATTGGCGCGAACTCGCCAGATGTTCTGCCCGTTGCGCAGTCCATTACGGCATCAGACAAGGCCCAAGGGGCCAAAGCTCATCCGGAATTACTGCAGGAGTTTGGCGGCCTCTACGCAGGACCTCAAGCGGCCTATGTCACGAAAGTCGGACAGAAGATCGCCGTTCAATCCGGCCTATCCAACACATCCAGTGACTTCACCGTCTCCCTCCTCAATTCTTCTGTGAGCAACGCTTTCGCTATTCCCGGCGGATATATCTATTGCACACGCGAACTGCTGGCATTGATGAATGATGAGGCAGAACTGGCGTCCGTCTTGGGGCACGAAACCGGGCACGTCGCGGCGCGCCATGCGCAAAAACGCAACTCTCGCGCGACGATTGGCGGACTAGGAGCCGTTTTGGCGACGGTATTGGGTGGTGCGATTGGTGGGGAGACGGGAGCGAAGCTCGGTCAACAGCTCGGCGGCGCAGTCGCCCAGAACTATGTCCTGAGCTATTCAAGGGCGCAAGAGTATCAAGCCGATGATCTTGGCGTGTCCTACCTAGGAAAGGCAGGCTATGACCCGATGGCGGCGTCTACCATGTTGGCGTCGCTTGCTGCACAAACGTCACTCGATGCACGTGTCGCCGGACGCGGCGATCAAAAACTGCCGCAATGGGCAAGCACTCACCCAGACCCCGCGAGTCGCGTGACGCGATCCGCTCAAAAAGCCAATGCAACCGCAACCACCGGAAAAGTCCGCAATCGTGACAGCTTTTTGGCGGCAATTAACGGCGTGATGTATGATGATGATCCCCATCAGGGTGTTATCGATGGCCAAAATTTCCGCCATCCTGATTTAAAAATTGGATTTACGGCGCCCCAAGGCTACTCGATGGCCAACGGCGCACAAGCCGTGACGATCAGCGGGTCTGGCGGCCAAGCACAGTTCACCGGTGCAGCCTATACTGGCAATTTGACGACTTACGTGGACGCCGTGTTCAAGGCCGTTGGCGGGCAAACGGCAATCAACTATGGTTCGGTTCGCACGACGCAAATAAACGGACTGAACGTTGGCTATGCTTCGGGCAACGCGAACACCCAGTCAGGCGCCGTTGTCGTTACGGTTTACGCGTACGAATTTTCAAGCAATTCCGCATTTCACATCGTCTCGATCACGCCAACTGCGAGCGGCGATGTGTTCGGTAGCCTCTTTCAAAGTGTGCGACGATTGACGGCAAGTGAAGTTGCTGCTGTCAAACCTCGTAAAATTGATGTTGTCACGGTGCGCTCCAGCGATACCGTTGCTAGTCTAGCCGCACGGATGGCCTATACCGACTATAAAACGGAACGCTTTCTAGTGTTAAATGCGATTCCAGCGGGAGCAGTGCTTAGACCCGGTCAAAAAGTAAAGATCGTCGTTTACGGCTGACATAGAAAAAGGGTGGCGGAACTTTCGTTCCACCACCCCAAATCTTTGACAAAATTCCTGTTGGAATTAGGTCGACATCTTGGATGCAGCGTTATTGAACGTGCCACCGATCTTTGTACCAACGGCGCCGAAAGCCGACACGCCAGCAACAGCAATAAGAGCAGCAATCAGGCCATATTCAATGGCGGTCGCGCCCTTCGAGTTCTTAGCAAATTTACGAATGAATGACATTTAAGGTCTCCTTGGTTTTCAGTTTTCAACTACCCGGTCGTTTCAAAGTGTTTTCTGCAACGACAATTTCGGGTCTAAGGTGAAAAAGTTTCGAAATGTTTAACGCCGGCGGAACTTTTCAATCTGATCTCGACTCATCTAAACGCCACTCAATTGCCAAGCACGACGATCGCAACATTGTTCCACATGCTGATTGATTTACCGGCAAAATTGTTCATTGCGCTGAACATCGCAATAACGATCAGCGCGGCGATTAAGCCGTATTCGATGGCGGTCGCGCCCCTGCTATTGCGCGCTAAGCGACGCAGAACGTGTTTCATCATGTGTTCCCGGTCTCGTGTTCCCTGGTCGGGGCGTTTCGCATAACCTCCTTCACGTTAAGGAATTACTAATGCCCCCTGCCCCGCTCTTGATCGTCGTCGCGGTCGCCCTCATTGATTTGGATCAGAATGTTCTCGTGCAGCAGAGGCCAGCACTGAAAACAATGGCAGGCTTGTGGGAGTTTCCAGGAGGAAAGGTAGAGAATGGGGAAACGCCTGAACAGGCACTTGTGCGGGAGTTAAATGAAGAACTGGGGATTTTGACAAGCTCCGCCTCGTTGTCGCCAGTCGGTTTCGCTAGCGAACAACTCGATCATCGTCATTTGATATTGCTGTTGTTTAGCTGCCATTTATGGGAAGGCGTCCCTAAACCGCTTGACGCTGATGCCCTGCTTTGGATCAGCCCGTCCGAGCTTTCAACGCTAGCGATGCCACCGCCCGACGTTCGGCTCATCGATCTTCTGAAAACGCAACTCGCCGCGAAGGTGCCCAACCCGTGAGTGTCAAGATCACAAACTGTTCTGCTGTCTTGTCGCTACCCATTGAGGAAAAGCGCTGCGCAGCGTCTGCAATATCAGTTCGGCGCATTGGGTGACGCTGGGCAAGCGCGTTCGTCAACCCATTGGCCCGCAAATCACCGACTAGCCGAAAGATGTTGGGATAATTGGCAGTGATTGCTTCACTGTCGGCGACCGGTAATGCAAACCCAGCGCGCATGAGCAGATCGCCCGCCGATCTAACATCGATCTGAGGATGAAAGCGAGCAATCCCTATATTCACAATGCACTGCTTTAGCGTTGAGAGGCTCCCCGCGCCGAACATTGCCCCTAGAAACAAACCATTGTCACGCAACATGCGCCGAATGAGGATTAATGCCCCTGGCAGATCGTTTACAGTGTCAAGCGTGCCGATTGCCACGATCAAATCAAAACTATTGTCAGCAAAGGGCAACCGGTCTTCATCGCATTGAAGAGCAGCGACGTCTCCCGGGTCAGCAACTGTAACATGCGCATTCGGAAATCGTGCTGGAAAATCCAGCGCACCGAAATCGTTGCCCAAGATGAGAATATCGGCAAAATCGTTGCGAACAACATACAGGCGGTCAGATATCTCAGTCGCCATCCGCGCAATCAACCAGTGATCCTCGTGCACCGAAGCACTGGCCCTACGGCGATGATGCCGTCGGGCCGAACGACTGAATATCTCAATTGGTTCCACGCCGCGCTTGTGCATTTTTGCGGGAGCCGCAACAAGTGCAAAGATGACTGCTTTGCTGAACCTGCTCAGACCGTTCATTGACTTCGCATTGCCGCCAAGGTGTGCGGGCTGCGGCCAGATCGTTGCCGCTGATCATCAATTGTGCATGCCGTGCTGGAGCAGCATGGATTTCCTATCTGATGTAGGATGTGAGCTGTGTGGAACACCATTGCCGTCAACTGCGTTGGTGTGCGGTCCGTGCCTTGCCAGTCCACCGCTGCATGACGGCGTTCGCGCGGCAGTCTCATACGGCGAGGTCGCACGAAAGATCGTCCTGAACCTCAAACATGGTCGGCGAATCGGACTTGCGAAGCTAGTCGCTCGGGCGATGGCGCGGAACTTGCCCGATGAACATTACCTAATTGTTCCCGTGCCACTACACCGATGGCGGATATGGCGGCGTGGTTTCAATCAATCGGCGCAAATTGCGAAACATTTGGCGGCGAACTCCGGCCATGAGATAATGCTCGACCACTTACGACGGACGAAAGCGACCCCGATGCTGCGAAACTTAGGCGCCAAAGGGCGCACACGCACCGTTCGTGGCGCGTTCGATATCAATCCCCGATTTCGGGATAGTTTACAGGATAGGAGTGTCGTTCTGGTCGACGATGTCTATACAAGCGGCGCAACAGCGAATGAATGTGCGCGCATCCTCAAGCGCGCCGGGGCCACGAACGTCATCGTCTTATGCTGGGCACGCGTTTTGATCGGCGATTGACATTGGCGGGCGTGGGACACATTCCATTAGTCAAGGAGTCGCCAATGGCCAAAGTTGAGATTTATACCCAGTTTCTCTGCCCCTATTGCGCGCGGGCCAAGTCTCTGTTGTCCTCCAAAGGCGCGCCCTATGAGGAGATTGATGTCACAATGGATGCAGCACTGCGCAAAGTGATGATCGACAGGGCATCGGGCAGCAGCACCGTTCCGCAAATCTTCATCAACGGTCAACATATCGGCGGGTCTGATGAATTGGCCGCTTTAAACGCCCGGGGTGACCTCGATAGCCTTCTGGCGGCGACATAACATAAATGCGGATCGCTGTGGTGCAAATGACCAGCGGGACCGCGCCTACGGCCAATGCTGACGTGCTTGTGGCTGCAATCGAAGACGCCGCAAACGCCGGAGCTGTCGCAATTTTCACCCCGGAAATGTCGGGTTTGCTTGATCGCGACCGCGTTCGTGCCGCATTATCAATCAAGACTGAGAAGGCCGATGCCGTTTTGCCACGAGTTTGCGAAGCAGCGAAGCTCCATCAAATCTGGGTTTCCCTCGGATCCCTTGCACTTTCTGGGGAGAGGGCGGACGGTCGATTTGTCAATCGCAGCCTCGTCGTCGACGACAAAGGCGTAATCCGTGCGCGATACGATAAGCTCCATCTGTTTGACGTAAACCTTGCGACTGGAGAGACATGGCGAGAATCGACCGCTTATGCTCCAGGGGAAATAGCGACGATTTGCGAAATGCCGATTGGAAAACTTGGCCTTTCCATCTGTTATGACGTCCGGTTTCCAGCACTATACGCGGCACTCAGCCAGACGGGAGCAGATATCCTATCGATACCTGCGGCGTTCACCGTGCCAACCGGAAAGGCCCATTGGCACTGCCTTTTGCGCGCGCGCGCCATTGAAAATGCCTGCTATGTTGTTGCTGCGGCCCAGACCGGAACGCATGAAGATGGCCGGACAACTTATGGCCATTCGCTTGTCGTGGATCCGTGGGGGGAAATCATCCTCGATATGGGAAGTAACACCGGCTTGGGCTTTGCGGAAATCGACCCGACACGCGTTGCTGACGTTCGCGCGCGCATTCCGGTCCTTGAACATCGTCGCTATATTCCCCACGTGACAATAACATGATCGTATTTGACCTCAAATGTGCCGGCGCTGGCCATGTCTTTGAAGCGTGGTTTAGCAATAGCGCGGCTTATGAAGAACAGCGCCGAACGGGATTGCTCGCATGTCCGATATGCGGTGACGGCGCTGTATCCAAGGCGGCGATGGCCCCGGCAGTGCCCGCCAAAGGGAACCGCAAACAGCCCAATACACAACTTCCTATGGTGATGCCCGAAGCTCCTTCAGACGGTGAAATTAAGGCGTTGATGGAATCGATGGCTAAGGCGCAGACAAAAGCGCTTGAAAAATCGACATGGGTCGGAAAAGACTTTGACCGGCAGGCTCGCGCGATGGATGCTGGTGACGCGGAGACAAATACCATTCACGGCGAGGTCACCGCAGACGAAGCAATTGCGCTAATCGAAGACGGCATATCGGTCCTGCCCCTCCCCTTTCCAGTAATTCCCCCTGAAAAGCGCAATTGACCAAAAAAGCTGGCCAGCCTAACCCGGTGGCGTGTACCCGTAGCTCAGCAGGATAGAGCATCAGATTCCTAATCTGGGGGCCATGGGTTCGAATCCCGTCGGGTGCACCACTTCGGAACAAAGCTGGGCACTGCGCCCAGCTTTGTTCCAGTCCCCGCACCAGCGGCGAGGGTTTGGAGCAGATTGCTCTTTGATCCCATGATGCGAACCTCGCCGGTATCAACTTCAACCCGTTGGGCCAGCGCGCGGAAATGGTCGCGGCGGTAGCCGCCGCCTTCCATCCGCATCCGTTCGCGCGCGGTGCGGGCAAACTTGCTGAGCATTTGGGGCGTGATTGATTTCTGGCTGACGGTTTCGAGCATTGCTACCGCTCGGTCAGCATCGACGCGGGCCTGATCGCGGGTGGCTTTGAGCGCCGCGATGCGGTCTTTAAGTTCTGGATCATCAAGGTTTGCAACGCCGCTTTCGATGGGAGGGCTTATGAGATCCCCAAGTACATGTTGATACGTGTTGCCAATAAGACTCGTCGTGCCGTCAGAAACTCCCGATATTTTTCTGTTTCTAATAGAGAAAGGTCATCCGGGATTGCTTGTAAGCTCAGCGACTCCACACCCTGTCGCCCCACGATTTCAGGCAGATAGCTTGACGGTGCCTTGTCACTGATTTTTCGGTTTGTCCGCCCGCTGATGAAAGTCAAATTGGCGATGTCATCTGCCTCTCGGGATGAAAACCCGGCTTTGCTCAACAGTGCCTTCGGGAAAAAATGATGGAATTGTAGCCGATGCTGAGCACCCGAATGGTCGAGCGAAATCTGAAGGTTTGATGTCCAGTCACTTGCGCCGTCTGCCCGGAATGCGAGGAACATGATCTTGAACAGAGAGCTCCGTTGATCCCGCCCCTCCAAATCCTCCGGCGTCACTTCGAGCCGACCGAATTGCAAGCGCACCCTGTCAATCAAGGAATCCGCAGAACCGCTCTTGCTGATCGTCCCCAAATCCTGATCGAGCAGTGTTTCACTCGACCCTCGCGAAAACCGGCCTTTTGTGTTTGCGAGCAACGCCCACTGACGGAGTCGCGCCGCTTCATCTTGTGTTAGAGCGTAACCCTTGGCGTGTCCGAAATATGCAATCACGATCATTAGAAACGGCGATGAAAGCAGGGCCGGGCTATCGATGCCAACATTACTCTTCAAAAAATTAATTGCGAACCGCATTCCCTCTGTCGCCTCGGTCCAGCCAGTTTGGAGCGTTTCGAGCGAAAGTCGTCCCGCCGTCAAGAATCGCGATTGCCCAGTGGCGAATGCGATCATTGTTTTCAGATGTATGCCAAGGTCGAGGTCAAAACCCAACTTGACGCATTCACCCTGAAATTTCTGGAAGATTTCAAGGCTATGCCGCCAACGCGCAGTGATCTGCGCCAAAGCCAAATCTGAACTGCGCAGCTTTGCGCCAAGCGAGTTCACGCGGACAAAAATCTCAGTCACTTCCTCATAGGATAAGGATCGTTCGAGAACGTCCATCCGATAGACATATTTGCGAATGCGCCGAAGTTGGGCAAGCCTCTTGCTGTATTTCTCGTAGCGCGGATCGTCGAATCCGCTGATCCCCGCCCCTTTAAGGAAAGCCGTATCACTGTCGCTCTTGAAC
>JBJOLA010000103.1:0-12116 GCA_046045815.1 Pseudomonadota bacterium | reverse complement strand
GCGATTGCAGACCGGCGGCCCTCATTGGTGCTGCTGGATGTCTGGCTGAAGGGATCACGGCTCGACGGTCTCGACCTGCTCGATGAAATCAAGCGGCGTGATCCTTCGTTGCCGGTGTTGGTCATTTCTGGCCACGGAAATCTGGATACTGCGGTGGCGGCAATCCGGCGCGGGGCGGCGGATTTCATCGAGAAGCCATTTGAAGCGGAGCAGCTACTTCATCTTGTCAGCAGGGCCACCGAAACCGAAAGACTTCGTCGCGAAAATGAGACGCTGCGCGCCCAAGTTGGTTTCGAGGACGAACTCACCGGTGCATCGAGCGCGATCAATGCAATCCGGGCAACGTTGAAGCGTGTTGCAGCAACGGGCAGCCGGGTGTTGCTGACGGGGCCGGCGGGCGTCGGCAAGGAAGTTGCTGCCCGGCTCCTGCACGGCTGGAGCCCGCGTGCTGCAGCGCCGTTCATCGTGGCCAGCGCAGCACGGATGACCCCTGAAAGCGTCGAGGAAGAATTGTTCGGCAGTGAACGGGGGGACGAGGAAGTGCGCCCTGGGTTGCTGGAAAGGGCACATGGCGGCACATTGTTTCTGGACGAAATTTCGGACATGCCCCTTGCGACACAGGCTCGAATTTTGCGCGTGCTCACGGATCAGAGCTTTACGCGGGTTGGTGGCGTCCGCACCGTCAAGGTCGACGTCCGTGTCGTTTCGGCCACCTCCCGAGACTTGCTGGAGGAGGTTGCCGCCGGCCGTTTTCGCGAGGATTTTTATTACCGGCTCAATGTGGTGCCCGTCCATCTTCCCGCGCTTTCCGAGCGACGGGACGATATTCCGGTGCTGGTTGATCATTTCGTGGCGCGTTATGCCACCGACCGGAGAATTGCGACGCCCACAGTGGCACCGGATGCCATCGCCGCACTGCAGGCCTTCGAATGGCCTGGCAACGTCCGCCAACTGCGGAATATTATCGAGCGTACGATCATCCTCGCGCCGGGCGAACGGATCGCGCGAATAGACGTGGACATGCTTCCGCCCGAAATTACGCTTGATCCAACGCTTGCGTCCGGTGGCAGCAGCAACGCGATGATGGGTGCCCCGCTACGCGAAGCCCGGGAAGCTTTTGAGCGCGAGTATCTGCGCGTTCAGATTCGACGCTTTTCGGGAAACATTTCACGCACGGCGACTTTTATTGGGATGGAGCGATCTGCGCTTCACCGCAAACTCAAGCTTTTAGGCATGGCCGACCTCAAAGGCGAAGACGACGAAAGTGACTGACGTTGCGTCAAAATTCTGCTACGGGAATGTTCTTGCTCCAACTCGGGAGCAGCAACGACGCCGCGTAACGGCGCATGAGCAGACGATGATCTGCCAATAGCAATAGGTGCAATATGCCCGATAAGTCGAATAACCTGCAGGATATCTTCCTCAACAACCTGCGCAAGAACAAAACCGCCGTCACGATGTTTCTCGTGAAAGGCGTGAAACTCCAAGGAATCATAACCTGGTTTGACAATTTCTCGGTGCTGTTGCGTCGTGATGGCCAGTCCCAATTGATTTACAAGCATGCGATCTCCACGGTGATGCCCGGTGCATCAATGGACTTGATCGGCGTCGCGAAATCTTTCGAACAGAGCGAACGCAAACGGCAGCTTCAGGAAGTTTTTCTCGCCGCAGTTCAGAAGACGCAAAACCCAGTGACGATGTTTCTAGTAAACGGCGTGATGCTTCAGGGTGATATCGTCGCCTATGATCTTTTCTGTATGTTGCTGCAGCGTGACGGCGCCACCCAGCTTGTTTACAAACATGCGATCTCCACCGTGCAACCCGCCAATCCGCTGGACCTCACCGAAGAGGGCGAAGAAGACGGCGATTGAACGTTTTCCAGAGACAAGATGAAGATGGCGTTTCTCGGGGCGCGCGGGCGTTTGTGGTTCTTCCTGACTTCAAATCAGGCGGATTGCGCAGTTTAGACGCGCGCCTTGAGGAAGCGGCGGGGCTTGCCGCCGCAATTGGCATTGACGTGATCGACAAAGTCGCGGTTCGCATTCGCGATGTTCGCCCCGCCACTTTGTTCGGTAAAGGCCAGCTCGAAACTCTCTCTGCAACGGCGAACGTGCATGAAGTTGAGCTGGTGATCGTCGACAGCGCGTTGACACCGGTTCAGCAAAAGAATCTCGAAACTGCATTCAAAGCCAAGGTGATCGACCGGACCGGATTGATCCTTGAAATATTTGGCGAACGTGCTGCAAGTGCGGAAGGCCGATTGCAAGTCGAGCTTGCCCACTTGGATTATCAAGCGGGGCGGCTGGTGCGGAGCTGGACCCACCTTGAGCGGCAACGCGGTGGCTTTGGTTTCCTGGGTGGCCCTGGTGAAACCCAAATCGAGGCGGATCGGCGGATGATTCGGGACCGGATGGCAAAGCTCCGTCGGGAGCTGGCGGACGTCAGCCGCACGCGGACATTGCACCGCGAACGCAGACACCGCGCGCCTTGGCCGGTGGTGGCGTTAGTCGGTTATACAAACGCAGGTAAATCGAGCTTGTTCAACCGGTTGACGGGTGCTGAGGTGATGGCCGAGGATTTGCTGTTCGCCACGCTCGACCCGACGATGCGGCAGATTTCCTTGCCCGGGGTTGAAAAGGTCATCCTGTCAGACACGGTGGGCTTTGTTTCGGCGCTGCCGACGCAGCTTGTGGCGGCGTTCAAGGCGACCCTCGAAGAGGTGATTGAGGCCGATCTCATCGTCCATGTTCGCGATATTGCGCACGAGGATAGCGAGGCGCAGGCGGGCGACGTTATGCGGGTACTCTCAGAAATTGGAGCGGGCGGGCAAGATGGTGCTCCCGTTCTGGAAGCGTGGAACAAAATTGATCTGTTGAGTGGCGACGCGTTGGCGTTTCATCATTCCGAAGCCGAAAGGCGCGACGACGTGGCATTGATTTCGGCGCTGAGCGGGGACGGTATGCCCGAATTGTTACGGTTGCTATCGACGCGGCTGACAACGGCGCAGCGCCTGCGCCATATCACCCTGGGGGCAGGCGAAGGGGCGGAAATTGCGTGGCTCTATTCCCATGGTACCGTGGAGGGCAATGATATGCTGGACGATCAGATTACAGTTAACGTCCGAATGTCTGACGCGGACTATGCCCGGTTTCGTGCGCGGGCCTTGGCCTGAAGCCATAGTTCCTCTTTCTGGTCGAGGGATAGTGCGGGAAACGCAGCGCCGGCAATATCTTCCATCGTCCGGAATCGGTCCTCAAATTTGGCATTGGCAGTGCGGAGTGCTGCCTCCGAGTCGACGTTTAAATGGCGTGCCCAGTTCGTGACGGCGAAAAGGAGATCGCCCACTTCTTCAATTCTTTCATCATGAGAGGATGCTGATTTAACTTCTTCTATTTCCTCAAATATCTTACTTAGTGGCCCGGCTTCATCGGGCCAGTCAAAGCCGGTTCGCGCCGCACGCTTTTGGAGTTTTTCTGCGCGCAGCAGGGCGGGCAGGGCCAGCGCGACGCCCGCGACGGCACTCTTATCCGCTTTCGCGCCGCGTTCTGCTGCTTTGATCCCCTCCCAATCCGGTGCCGCCCCCGTGGCACCGAAAACATGGGGGTGACGACGGATCATCTTGTCACAGATTGACGTTATGACGTCAGTTGCGGTGAAGGATCCCCGCTCTTCCGCCATTCGCGCGTGAAATACGACTTGAAGGAGGAGGTCACCAAGCTCGTCCTTGAGCGCCTCCATATCGTTCCGCGCGCAGGCATCGGCCACCTCATAGGCCTCTTCGATTGTGTAGGGGGCAACCGAGTTAAAATCCTGTGCCAGATCCCAAGGGCAACCGCCGACCGGGTTGCGGAGCTGCGCCATGATTTCTGTCAACGGGGAGAGACTAACGCTCATAATATGGGGGTAGGGAGTTGTTTGAGCGGGTCAACCGGAACACGGTTCTTGCGCATCTGGAAGAAGAGCAGTGGAGCAGCGCCCGTGCCCGCTTTGCCGATGATCTGGCCGCGACTGACCTTCTGCCCGCGCGTGACGGTCGCCTGCGACGCGCGGCCATAGGCGGTGATCCAGCCGTCCCCGTGGCGGACCAAGATCAATCCGCCGTAGGTTGCGACATTGCTACCAACAAATGCCACAACGCCGTCGCCCGATGCGCGGATCGGCGCGCGCTGCGGCACGGCGATGTCGATCCCGGCATTCACGCTGCCTTCGCCCGCCGCGCCGAATCGTGACGCGATCTTGCCATTGGCTGGCCAGATGAATCCGCCGCTGAAATTCGTGGGCTCCGTTACTATAACCGTCGGGGGCAAAGCGCGCGTCGGCTGCGCATCAGGAGTCGCCACCGCCAGGCCGGAATCAATCGCGGGTTCCCCGCCCGTCACGATGTCATCAATGTCGAGCTTGAACGCTTTTGCCCGCGCTTCCATCGCAGTAGCGCCGTCCGGCAGCATAAGTCTTTGACCGATGCGGAGGGCAAACGGTTCGGCGAGGCCGTTGAGCGCGATGATTTCGCCCCAATCGGCGCCATAAGCCCGCGCGATGGCGATGCCGGTTTCACCCGCACCTACTTTATGGAAACGACCGGCGGGCACGTTTAGCACCTGGCCCGGCTTGATGATGTAGGGAGCCGTTAACGTGTTTGCGCGCGCGAGGGTCTCAGAACCTGCACCCGTCTTTTCGCCAATCGCGCGGAGGGTATCCCCGGGCTGAACCGTATAAATTCCCGCAGTCACGTCGTGGGCATTGGGCGTCACGGGGCGCATTTCCCAAACCGGCTGTTCGTTAAAGACGGTGTCAAGTTCGGGTTCAATCCTCGGCTGATCTGCGGGATTGGCACTCACTGTGTCGGTTTGTGGGGGCGCACTGGGGGGAATGCACCCCGCGAGCATCACGAGCGCAGCAAGGGGGGCAAGGTGCCTCACGCAGGGATGAGACGGTCAACACCGCCCATATAAGGCCTGAGTGCTGCTGGAACGGCGACGCTGCCGCCATCCTCCTGATAATTCTCAATCACCGCGACAAGCGCGCGTCCCACCGCTAAAGCCGAGCCGTTGAGGGTGTGGACGAAGCGCGTGCCCTTTTCGCCCTCTGGCCGGTAACGCGCGTTCATACGCCTGCCTTGAAAGTCACCACAGTTCGAACAGCTGGAAATTTCCCGGTAGCGTTGCTGGCCCGGCAGCCAGACTTCGAGATCATAGGTTTTGCGCGCTGAGAAACCCATATCTCCGGTGCAGAGCAGCATTCGGCGATATGGGAGCTCGAGCCGATCCAAGATCGTTTCGGCACAGTGCGTCATCCGTTCATGTTCGGCATCGGAATCGTCTGGCCGAGCGATCGACACAAGTTCAACTTTGTCAAACTGATGCTGACGGATCAGGCCGCGCGTGTCTTTGCCCGCAGAGCCTGCTTCTGAGCGGAAGCACGGCGTAAGGGCGGTGAAGCGCAGAGGAAGTTCAGATTCCGCTAGGATTTCCCCGCTGACGATATTCGTCAGACTGACTTCAGCGGTGGGGATCAGCCAGCGGCCGTCCGTCGTCTGGAAGGAGTCATCGGCGAATTTGGGAAGTTGACCCGTGCCGTAAAAAGCTTCGTCACGCACGAGGAGTGGCGGGGCAACTTCCTGATAGCCAAATTCTGTCGTGTGGATATCAAGCATGAACTGCCCGAGCGCGCGGGCCAGCCGCGCCGTTTGCCCCCGTAGATAGGCAAATCGCGCTCCTGAGACTTTCTGCGCCGTTTCAAAATCGAGACCGAGTGCGGGGCCAAGGTCAAAATGCTCACGCTGGGGAAAGCTGTAATCAGGGATCGTACCCTTTGTGTGAACGACGACGTTGCTTTCTTCGTCGGCGCCTTGGGGAACGTCGGGTGACGCGAGGTTTTGGATCGCGGCCAGTGCTTGCTCTAGTGCAGATTGTGCCGCTTTTTCAGATGCTTCCAGAGCAGGGATATGTTCCTTAAGCAGTCCAACTTCGGCCATAAGGGCCGCGGCATCCTCGTCCCGTTTCTGGGCTTTTGCCGTGCCGATAGCCTTTGACGCATCATTCCGCCGGGCGAGCGATTCTTGCAATTCGGTAGTGAGCGCGCGCCATTTCTCGTCAAGTGATAAGAGCGCTGCAGCGCGCGGTTCCGCTCCGCGACGCGCGAGCTGGGAATCAAATGCGGCAGGGTTTTCACGGATCAGCTTAATATCATGCATGGCGGCAGGCTATGGCTTGGCAGGCGGTTCGATGCAAGAGTTTGACCCTGAGGTGAGGAGGGCGCCCCCAGCATGTGCCGGAGACGCCCTCTCAATTCGCAACGGGAGTTTGTGAATTTACGCTTTGTTTTTCTTGGCCAACCGGCGGCGAGCCACCAATGCTGAGGCACCCATGCCGAACAGGAGGACCATTGGCGGCGCAGGAACCGGCGTTCCTGGATCTCCCGTTGACGTGGGATCGCCCGTGGAACTCGGGTTGCCCGTCGATGTTGCGCCGAAGCTGGAGGAACTGGTGGATGTCGACGTCGATGTGCTGGTTGAGGAGCTTACGTTGCCCGACGAACTTGTCGACGTGCTTGAGCTCACATTGCCAGACGAGCTGGAGGAGACGTTACCCGACGAACTCGAAGAGACATTACCAGATGAACTCGATGTGCTGCTGACATTGCCCGAAGACGTGCTCGTGCTCGAACCGCCGGTAGACGATGTCGACGTGCTGCTAAAGCCGCCAGTCGACGTTGACGAGCCGCCGGAACCGCCCGATCCACCCGAGCTGATATTGCCGCTCGATCCGCCAGAGGATGTTGACGTGCTGGATCCACCAGATGTGCTGCTAACGCCGCCAGTTGACGTGCTCGAACCGCCGGAGCCGCCTGACGAAGTCGAACCACCCGAAGTGCTCGTGCTGCCGCCCGATGTTGAACCGCCGCTAGAGGTTGATGAAACGACAATGCTGCCGCCACCACCGCCACCGCCGAAGCCGCCGCCGAAGAAACCGCCGCCAAAGCCGCCACCGAAGCCGCCTGAACCACCGACGATCACGGGCACGCCGCCACCGCCGCCCTGATAGCCTTGGTCAGATGGATAGGCTGGCATTGGCGCGCCGCCCCGGCTCGCTACTGTAACTGTTGCTGGTGCACATGCCATCTGCGTCGTGGTGGTCACGGTCCGACGGATGCGCTTCACGATGCGCTTTGATGGCCCGCGTGATGCGTACCGATAGCGCACAGCCTTGCGTGCAATCTTCTTGGCATGGCCGGAATGAGCATAATGCGTTCTGTGCGTTGGGTGGCTTGTCGCTTGCATCGCGCCGCCACCGATCACTGCGCCGCCGCACGCGCAAGCGCAAAGTTTAGCAAGAGCCATCCGAACAGACATAATTTTAATCCCGTTTACATAACCAGAGTGCGCCTTCAGACCACCTGAGGATGCACTTGCTGATTTCACTAACCGCTAAATGGGCAGAACTTTTATATGCCTGCAACCCGGTTAACCCTTATTTACCCGATTCATGATGCATTAACCAAGCCCCGCCATCAGGAAATCTGGTTAATGTCTCATTTGGGGGCTGTTTACACGTAGGGCATGAACGAAACCTGTCTCGCGATCGACATAGATTGATGTTCTGGAAAGCATGCGATGACGCCTTGCGAATCACATTTACACCGGTTCATCAAACTGAAATGGCAACCGCGCTAACGCAACATCATACCCGCTTGTGTGGCGACAAACGGCTGTCTATAGGCGCGCTGCGTATATGACCTGCATCCGCTGCCAATGACGGAGCGTGTCGTCAGGAGGATTTTTGAGATGGCCACTGCCGTAGACAGAACGAATGGGACAAAACCCAATATTTCGGAAGACGGATATGCGCCCAGCGACGCGGAACCCTTTATGAACCCGCGCCAGATTGCTTATTTTAGGGCGAAGTTGAACAAGTGGAAAGAAGAAATCCTGCGTGAATCGCACGACACGCTGGTCACATTGCAAAACGAACCGTTGCGCGAACCTGACGTTACAGATCGCGCATCTAGCGAGACCGACTGGTCGCTCGAGCTGCGCACCCGGGACCGTCAACGTAAACTAGTCACTAAGATTGAAGCTGCGCTTCGCCGGATCGATGAAGGGGAATATGGATATTGTGAAGTGACGGGTGAACCAATTTCACTCGGCCGCCTCGAGGCCCGCCCCATCGCGACGATGACGATCGAAGCACAAGAACGTCATGAACGGAACGAAAAAATCTCTCGGGATGAATGATTTACTTGTTTTTGGAACGGCGGCGTTTACGCTTTTCAAACCATTGTCGCGTAAAGCCATTCGCTATGGATATGTCAGGCGAACTTCTCCCTTCTGGAAATGCTGATTCGAAGCGCGAGAAATCGCGCGAGAGCATGTTTTTGCTGGCGTCACTCTGTTTCGAGGGATCAAACAAGCTGATCAGCACGCGGGTCCGCAACATCTCGTCTGGCGGCATGATGGTCGACAATGCCACCAAATTTGAAAAAGGCCATGTTGTCGCTGCGGAATTAAAGGGCATCGGGAACGTGATGGGAATCGTGGCTTGGATAACGCCGACTCGCATGGGGATATCCTTTGAGGAGGAGGTTGACCCAAAACTAACGCGCCAGCCGGTGGGTGTAACCAAGCTCGACACAAATTATGCGCAAATAAAAGAATCGCCACGTCGTCCTGGGCTTGCCATTCGGTAGCCGCACATGGCGCGAGCGGTTCGCGCTTGACGCCCACGCTGTCACGCTCGTAAAGGGCTTCGCGGCCTAAACACCGCTATGGCGATCGTAGCTCAATTGGTTAGAGCGCCGGTTTGTGGTACCGGAGGTAGCGGGTTCGGATCCCGTCGATCGCCCCATTCTTTCTTGGAAGAAACATTTCGCTTTATGGTCGCAGTTTGGGACATGCCCGATTTTGACGATCATGAAGGCGTTCATCTGTTTCGCGATTCGTCGAGTGGTCTTACCGCGATCATCGCGGTCCATTCGACGCACCTTGGACCCGCAGGTGGTGGCGTCCGCTTTTGGCACTATGCAGATAAGTCAGCCGCGATAACCGACGCGTTGCGCCTGTCGCGGGGGATGAGTTACAAAAACGCGATGGCGGGCCTTGCTATGGGGGGCGGCAAAGGGGTCATCCTCGCCGATGCCGCGTGCGTCAAATCGCCGGTACTCGTGGCCGCATTCGCGCAGGCGATTGATAGCTTAGGCGGACGCTATGTCACCGCCCAGGATGTGGGCATGACGCTACAAGACATGATCGAAATTGGCAAAGTGACACCGCATGTATCGGGGTTGCCGCCGCGCGTGGGCGGCGCGGGCGGAGATCCCGGGCCATCCACGGCTTTCGGTCTGTTTCTCGGCGTGAAGGCCGCCGCGCGCCGCGCGCTGGGAACGGACTCGCTCAATGGTGTGCATGTTGCAATTCAGGGCGTAGGCAGCGTTGGCGGTGGGCTTGCACGCCATCTGGCGGGTGCAGGCGCAACCCTCACATTGGCGGATATCAATGAAGCAGCTGCTCAGATTTTAGCTGAGGAACTGGGTGCAAGCCACTGTCCCTCTCGTGATATTATGACAATAGAGGCCGACATTCTAAGTCCCTGTGCGCTCGGCGCCATCCTCCACTCCGAAACAATTTCCGCGCTGAAAGTTAAGGCCGTTGCGGGCGGCGCGAATAATCAGCTTGCGTGCGCCACTGATGCCGATGCACTCCATGCGCGTAAAATTCTCTACGCGCCTGACTATGTGATCAACGCCGGCGGAATCATCAATGTCGCCCTGCAATATCTGGATGACGCGGATGCGGGCGCGGTGGTTGAAAAAATCAGCGAAATACCGGACCGTCTCGATATGATCTGGGACGAAAGCGCAGACTCAGGGGCACCCCCGTCGCAAATCGCTGACACTCTGGCGCGGCGGTTGATCGGACGATAAAGAATGTGCAGAAAAACGGGTGACATTCTTCTTTGCCGCGCCTCTTTCATCGTCTAGGGAAAACACAATATGCACGCATTTGCCAACCCCACCCGATTCTTGAAGCTGGCACGGCCATTGACCCTTATCTGCGGCGTTCTGGGCGCGGTCCTGACCCTTTGGGGCGTTTACGCAGGGCTCTTCATCACACCTCCAGACTATCTCCAGGGCGAAAGTGTTCGGATCATGTACGTCCATGTGCCCGCCGCGTGGCTGGGTATGGCCGGCTGGAGCGGAATCGCGTTGGCCAGTGTGGTGCAATTGGTGTGGCGGCATCCTTTGGCCGGAATTGCGGCGCGTGCTGTGGCTATGCCGGGCGCGCTTTTCACCGCGATTTGCCTTGCGACTGGTTCGATCTGGGGCCGCCCGACATGGGGCACTTGGTGGGAGTGGGATGGTCGGATGACATCCATGCTGGTGCTGCTGTTTCTTTACTTCGCCTATATTGCGCTTGCCGATGCGAGCGATGAGCGAACCTCAGTCAGCCGCACCACGGCGATTTTCGGGATCGTTGGTGCCGTCAATATTCCCATCATTCATGGCTCTGTGACGTGGTGGAAATCGCTACATCAGGCTCCGAGTATTTCGATGAAAGGCTCGGCCATTGATGGCTCGATCCTGTGGCCACTGGGGCTGACCGTTCTTGGTTTCTCGTTCCTTTTTGGCGCGATCGTGCTGATGCGGATGCGCACGGTGTTGGCAGAATCCAAAGTTGAGGCGCGGATGAAAAGGCTCGCTGCAGCATGAACCATTGGCCTTTCATCATCGCAGCCTATGCCCTCACTGGCTTGGGCACCGGCGGCGTGATCTTGTTCAGCCTGGTCGCGATGCGGCGCGCGGAAAAGAAAGTCGACGATTTGTGAAAGATCGGGTCAGGACCAGTTCCTGCGCCCATTCCGCGTCGTGATCGCCGAGGCGGGCTTAGCCCTGCTCTGGATTGCTGCCGCCTTGGCAGTGCTGCAACTCGTGCTGGGATGGATGGGGGTCTCGCAAGATCGCGCTGAGCTGTTGAACAGCGTTCGGGCCGTTGCCGTTGTTCAGGGTGTGCTGGTCACGCTGGCTTTCTTCGCCCTTATCAGTCTGTTTTTGCGTTCAGACATGTCTGTGAAGCTTGTCGTCGACAATAGTCATTCGGCCAAGCCTTGGCTCTACAAGCTCGCCGGAACCTGGGGCAATCATGAAGGGTCGATGTTGCTTTGGGTAACGATTCTCGGCGTAGCAGGGGCAGCTGTGGCGTTGCTGGAGCGCAGCCTCAAGTCATCGACACTGCTGGCGACTCTCGCGGCACAAGCGGCCATCGGCATGGGCTTTTATGCCTTTCTGCTATTTTCTTCCAATCCGTACACGCGGATGATTCCGACTGCGGCGGATGGGCAGGGCCTTAATCCTTTGTTGCAAGACCCCGGTCTGGCATTTCATCCTCCCACGTTGTACTTTGGTTATGTCGGGATGTCGGTTGCCTTCTCCTTCGCGGTGGGAGCGCTCATCACCCGTGACGTCGGCCCGGCCTTTGCGCGCGCGATGCGGCCTTGGGTACTGATCGCCTGGATATTCCTGACCCTCGGGATCACGGCGGGAAGCTATTGGGCCTATTATGAACTCGGTTGGGGCGGCTGGTGGTTCTGGGACCCGGTCGAGAATGCGTCGCTGATGCCGTGGCTAGCGACGACAGCACTTCTGCACTCTGTTACAGTCCTTGCGACGCGAGACGGGCTGCGCGCTTGGACGGTGATGCTCGCTGTCGTTGCTTTTTCGATGTCGATGATCGGCACGTTTCTGGTGCGATCTGGCATATTAACGAGCGTGCATGCCTTTGCGGTGGACCCGGAACGAGGGAGCTTCATCCTCGCTTTGCTCGCGATCTATATTGGCGGCGCGATGACGCTGTTCGCGCTAAGGATCGGATCGGTACGCGAGGGCAATCAGTTTGATTTTGTTAGCAGGGAAGGGGCTTTGGTGCTCAACAACCTGCTGTTTTCCTCAATCCTGGGCATTGTTTTCGTCGGCACCCTCTATCCCTTGGCCGTCGAGGCAGTGTCGGGTGAGAAGCTGTCGGTGGGCCCGCCCTATTTCAACAGTGCGGCGGGGCCGTTGGTGCTTTTCCTCGTCGTCGTCATGGTTGCCGGCCCGTTGATGCGCTGGCGGCGGGATCAGTTTGC
>JBJOLA010000091.1:0-4125 GCA_046045815.1 Pseudomonadota bacterium | reverse complement strand
CCCACGCGGATTTCAATTTCAAACGGCGCGATCAGATGGGCCGACGCTTTGACCGCCGCCTCCATCTTGGCGATGGCGTGGGAATATTCAGAGCGGATGTAGGCAAAACCCTTGCCCGCCCCCACTGCAAGTCCCGCAATCGCCATGCCTTCGATTAGCATGAAGGGATCGCCCTCCATCACCATCCGGTCAGCAAATGTGCCGCTATCGCCCTCGTCCGCGTTGCAGACGATGTATTTCCGACTGCCTTTTGCATCGGCAACGGTTTTCCATTTAATACCAGCGGGGAACCCTGCGCCGCCCCGTCCGCGCAGGCCGGAGGAGAGGATGGTCTCGATTGAGGCAGCAGCGCCAATCTGTCGGGCTTCGGTGAGGCCAGCCCAACCTCCATTTGCCGCGTAATCGTCAAGTGACAGCGGTCGTGTCTTACCTGCGCGCGCAAAAGTCAGACGGGTTTGCTTGGCGATGAAGGGGTGATCGGTGATGACGCCGATGCACAATGGGGTGTCCTCTAATGCCCCAACATCCCCCACGCCCACCGGCCCGTAACCAATTCCGTCGATCTCCACCAACGGTTCCAGCCAATGCATCCCCCAGCTCGACACGCGCTCAACGTCTGCACCCGCCGCAACAAACGCCGCCGAGACATCATCCGCTCCGCACGCCAGTGCAACGGCATCATCAGAAATTCGAACCTTCATGCGCTGGCCACCAACGCTGCAAGCTTGGCATTATCCAAATGCGCGTAAACTTTGCCGCCGAGCATCGCGGCAGGGCCAACCGCACAGAGGCCAAGGCAGTAGACCGGCTCTATCCGGGGGTCATCCGCATTCAGCGCACCAACCCCGCGTGCCTGACAGGCCTCTGCGCGGCACAGCTTGACCTTCGCCTGTGACGGCACCGTGCGGTAATCATGATAGAAACTAACCACGCCGTGCACTTCGGCACGGGTCAAGTTGAGCGCTTCGGCAATTTTTCGGATCGCATCGTTCGAAATATGTCCGCACGCGGCCTGCACATCGTTCAGAATCGGGAGCAAAGGCCCTTCTCGCGTGGCGTGGAGCGCAATAATATCATCGAGCTCCGCCATCAGCCAAGCCGCTCGGCATGCCAGCGCAAATGATCAGCCATGAAGGTCGAAATGAAATAATAGCTATGATCGTAACCCGGCTGCATCCGCAAGGTCAGCGGCTGACCCGCCTTTTCGCACGCTGCAGTCAGTAGGTCCGGCTTCAATTGATCGACGAGAAAATTGTCTGACCCGCCTTGATCAACCAGTAGATCAGGCAATCGCGCCCCTCCTTCGATCAACGCGCAAGCGTCATATTCGGCCCAAGTCGCGCGGTCGTCACCGATATAGCCAGACAGAGCCTTCTCCCCCCACGAGCAATGGAGCGGGGAAACAATCGGCGCAAAGGCAGAGGTTGACCGGAACCGCTCCGGATTGCGGAGCGAGAGGGTCAGCGCGCCGTGGCCGCCCATCGAATGGCCCATAATGCCTTGGCGGCTCATGTCCGCAGGGAAGTTTGCCGCGATCAGTGCTGGCAGTTCCGCTTCGATATAGTCGCGCATCTTATAATGCTTGGCATAGGGTTCCTGTGTCGCATTGACATAGAAGCCCGCACCCAGACCAAAGTCATAGGCACCTTCAACATCATCAGCTACACCGTCCCCACGTGGAGATGTATCGGGCGCGATAAAGATGATCCCCAGCTCGGCACAGGCGGCGCGAAACTCGCCCTTGTCGGTCACATTGGCATGGGTGCAGGTGAGCCCGGAGAGGTACCAGACCACGGGGAGCTTCGCACCCTCAACATGTGGCGGCACGAAGACGGAGAAAATCATCTCCGTCCCCGTGGCGCTACTTGCATGTTTGTAAACGCCCTGGATGCCGCCGTGGCTCAGGTTGGTCGAGACGGTTTCCAGGATCATTTTCCTACGCGTTCAGCATCTTGAGCGCGCAAATCTTGTTGCCCGCCGGATCACGCAAGTAGGCGAGATACATTTTCATCGGTGTGCCTTCGCCGCGAATGCCGGGTGCGTCTTCAATCGCGGTGCCGCCGTTGGCGACCCCTGCCGCATGCCACGCATCGGCTTGTTCGGATGAGGCAACAGCAAAGCCCACAGTTCCGCCATTGGCACCGCATGCTGGCTCGCCATTGATCGGCTTGGATATGGAGAACATGCCGGTTGGCGTCTGCCAGAAAACGCGGCCCTTATCATCAGCGAAGCCCGCTGAGTAGCCAAGCGCACCGAGCGTTTCATCGTAGAATTTTTTCGAGACGTCGAGGTCATTGGCCCCGACCATGATGTGACTGTACATTTGCATTCTCCTTGGGGGTTAACTCAGTAAACAACAACGCTACGGATAGACTCACCGGCGTGCATCAGATCAAAGCCTTTGTTGATCTCGTCAAGGCTCAGAACATGGGTAATCATCGGATCAATCTGGATCGTACCGTCCATATAGAGATCGACGATCTTAGGCACATCCGTCCGGCCCTTTGCGCCACCAAACGCTGTACCGCGCCAATTGCGTCCGGTGACGAGCTGAAAGGGCCGGGTTGAGATTTCCTTGCCCGCTTCTGCCACGCCAATGATAATCGACGTACCCCAGCCACGGTGACAGGCTTCGAGTGCCTGACGCATCACAGTCGTGTTGCCGGTGCAGTCAAACGTATACTCCGCACCACCATCGGTGAGCGCGACGAGATGCTGGACGATATCACCGTCAACCAGTTTTGGATTGACGAAGTGGGTCATCCCGAACTTCTTGCCCCATTCCTCGCGGTCTGGATTGATATCGACGCCGATAATCATGTTGGCGCCTGCCATCTTCGCGCCTTGCAGCACATTAAGCCCGATACCACCGAGGCCGAAGATGATCACATTGTCTCCCGGCTGGACTTTGGCGGTGTTGACCACCGCGCCAACTCCCGTCGTCACGCCGCAACCGATATAGCAGGCGCTGTTGAACGGCGCGTCCTCCCGGATTTTTGCCACGGCAATTTCGGGGAGCACGGTGAAATTCGAAAAGGTGGAGCAGCCCATATAGTGATAGATGGTTTGGCCCTTATAGCTGAACCGCGACGTGCCGTCGGGCATCAAGCCTTTGCCCTGCGTAGCGCGGATCGCTGTGCAAAGATTGGTCTTGCCCGAGAGGCAGCTTTTGCACTGACGGCATTCAGGGGTGTAGAGCGGGATCACATGATCCCCTGCTTTCACAGACGTTACGCCAGCACCAACCTCTCGCACGATACCGGCGCCTTCATGGCCAAGGATACTCGGGAAAATGCCTTCAGAGTCGAACCCGTCGAGCGTGTAGGCATCTGTGTGGCAAATGCCCGTCGCCATAATCTCTACGAGCACTTCTCCCGCCTTCGGTCCTTCCAGATCGAGTTCGACGATCTCAAGCGGTTTCTTGGCTTCAAAGGCAACGGCAGCGCGGGTTTTCATTGACAAACATCCTCCAATTTTTGGGCATTATACATGCAAATGGTCTCGCGTGTTATGCATTTAAGTGATGCGACAGGGCTCAATCGTTCCAATAGAGTCGCATCGGGTTATCGATCAACAGTTTATGTTGAAGCGCCGCCGTTACCGCGATGCGCGGGATCATATCAACGAGATGTCCGTCGTCAGGGATGTTGGTTTCCATATTTGGGTGCGGCCAGTCGGTGCCCCAAAGGCAGCGGTCGGGATAGGATTCGACCAGCGGACGAACGGAGCGAGCGAAGCCATTCCAGGGATATCCGCCTGCGTCTAACCGATCCGGGCAGGTCGCCTTGAACCAGATGTCAGGGCGGCTATCGAGCAAGGAGCGGAACGCCTTCATGTCCGCGCCGTCTGGACCCTGAGACACATCAGGCCGACCCATATGGTCGATGACCACCGGCACTGGCAGCGCATCGATGAACGGGCGCATTTCGTCCAAAATGTCCGCCTCAAAATAAATCACGACATGCCAGCCTTTGGGCAACCGCGCAGCGACTTCGAGGAATTTGTCCTTCGGCGCATTGTCCACGAGCCGCTTGAGGAAGTTGAATCGCACGCCGCGAATCCCACCGGCGTGAAGAGCGTGAAGCTCTGCTGCGCTGATCGCCGGATCAACGACTGCAACGCCGC
>JBJOLA010000009.1:0-2501 GCA_046045815.1 Pseudomonadota bacterium | reverse complement strand
TGAAACCGAAAACACCGTTTGGTGGGGCGCGACCAATAAGGGCATGACACCGGAACATTTCGCGGTGCTCAAGGCCGATTTCTTGGCGGAACTGGCCAAGAAGGAAACCCTGTTTGTTGCCGATCTCTTCGGTGGGTCGCAACCCGAACACCGCGTCAACGTTCGGGTGATCAACGAACTGGCTTGGCACAATCTGTTCATTCGCACGTTGCTGGTGCGCCCCGAAGCGGCTGAGCTGGCCGATTTTGTGCCTGAATTCACGATCATCGATTTGCCCAGTTTCCGCGCCGATCCAGCGCGCCACGGCTGCAGGAGCGAGACGGTGATCGCCGTCAATTTCAGTGAGAAGCTGATCCTGATCGGCGGCACATCCTACGCCGGTGAAATGAAGAAATCCGTGTTTGGCATTCTCAACTACAAACTACCCGTCGCAGGGATCATGCCGATGCATTGTTCGGCCAACATCGGACCGAATGGCGATACGGCGGTGTTTTTCGGCCTTTCGGGCACCGGCAAAACGACACTTTCCGCCGACGCGAGCCGCACCCTGATTGGCGATGATGAACATGGCTGGTCTGATACGGCAGTGTTCAACTTTGAAGGCGGCTGTTACGCCAAGATGATCAACCTCTCCGCCGAAGCCGAGCCCGAAATCTTCGCGACGACGAAGCGTTTTGGCACCGTGCTTGAAAATGTGGTGATTGATCCTGTCACGCGTGAGCTTGATTTCAATGATAATAGCCTGGCGGAAAACAGCCGGGGTTCGTATCCGATTGATTTCATTCCGAACGCCTCGGAAAAAAATATGGGCCCCGTGCCCAAGAATATCATCATGCTGACGGCGGACGCTTACGGCGTTCTCCCGCCGATTTCGCGGATGACGCCGGATCAAGCGATGTACCACTTCCTTTCGGGTTACACGGCGCGTGTGGCGGGCACTGAAATCGGCGTGACCGAACCGAGCGCGACCTTCTCCACCTGCTTTGGCGCGCCGTTCATGCCGCGCCATCCCAGCGTTTATGGCAACCTTCTAAAGGAGCGGATTGCCAAGGGCGGCGTCACCTGCTGGCTGGTCAACACCGGATGGACCGGCGGAAAATATGGGACGGGAAGCCGGATGCCGATCAAGGCCACCCGCGCCTTGCTCAACGCCGCGCTCGATGGCTCACTCAACAGCGCAGAATTCCGCAAAGACCCCAATTTCGGCTTCGAAGTGCCAGTGGCGGTTGAAGGCGTAGACACCGCGATCCTCGATCCGCGCGGCACATGGGCGGATAAAGCGGATTATGATGCGACCGCCAAAAAGCTCGTCGGCCAGTTCATCGACAATTTCGCGCAGTTCGCGGACCATGTCGACGTCGGCGTGCGGGAAGCGGCCCCCAAGGCGGCGTAGCTTTTTTGATGTAACGCTTGCTGGTTCGTGGTAAGAAATTGTCATGAACATGCACGCTCATGAATTTCTGTCACCGTCGGAGTCGCAAAAGCGGCTTCGGCAGGCGATGGCCATGCAGGAAATCGAGGGAAATCCGCTGACGCCTGAAGAAGTGGAAATGTTCGAAATGTTTGACCGGGAGGGTTGGTCGAGCGAACAGCGACGAGCCCATATCATTGCGTCAGTGATGGGTGCTCCTACTGAATGAGCGGCGATCCGCTCTATTGCTATCCAAATTCAATCGTTCTGAGAAACAAGTTTGGGATCACAGACTTTCAAAAGCTGGACGATCTGGAACGAAAATTGGTGACTGAGCGTTTTCGAGATGGCGCGCCCACAGGCAAATTTGATCTCAAACATCTCCGCGCGATCCACCGGCACCTGTTTCAAGATATTTACGATTGGGCGGGGGAACTTCGGCTGGTTGAAATCAGCAAAGCCGGCAGCAGCTTCATGTTCCGCCGCTACATCGACACGGGCATGGCGGACGTCCACCGCAGGCTAACTGAATGGAAATTCCTGTGCAAACTGAGTGCAGCCGAATTTGCTACAAAGGCTGGCGAAATTATTGGCGATATCAATCACGCCCACCCGTTTCGTGAGGGCAACGGCCGCGCACAGATGACGTACTTGCTGCAGCTGGGCGCGCAAGCCGGGCATGAAATTGATGTAACCCTTATCAAGCGCGAAGGCTGGTACGCCGGTGCGATAGCAGCAAATAGCGGCGACTATAAGGGATTGGCTACACTGATCCGGCAGGCCATATCCGCCTAAACCGCCTCCACCAGCAACACTGCGCCGTCTGAGCCAGCCACCCGCATCTGTGCCCCCGCAGCAGCGTCCGGACCTCGGGCGTTCCAGACGCCGTCTCCCACTTTGACTCGGCCCCGCCCTCCCGTGATGGCGTCAACCACGGTGACGATCTCTCCGGTCAGCCGTGCGCCGCGATCATTGAGTTTGGGATCATCGGACTCAATCGGGTTGGCCGCAAACCAGCGCCGCCCTGCATAGACCGCCGCCACTGCCAGCACCGCGAAGATCACCGCCTGTGCGATCATTGGGACGGGCA
>JBJOLA010000055.1:0-4627 GCA_046045815.1 Pseudomonadota bacterium | reverse complement strand
CGCGTTGATCGCTGCCATGCTGATTGGTGTTCAGCACGGCGCGGAGATTGATATCTTCGCCTTCTTCGTGGCCCGCCGGTTCGGGATGCACCGCTACGGCAGCGTCTACGGTGCTGTTCTTAGCCTGGGCTGGGTCGGCAACGCTTTGGGCATTGTCGGTTTCGGACGCCTGCGCGATGTTGCGGGCAGCTATGACTTGCCCGAACTTATCGCCGCCGTCTCTCTCGCAGTCGGTGCGGTGCTGATCGCTGGAGTCAGTTTACCACCGCGTAAAGCCGAGGGTTGAGAGTGCGGACTTAAGCCGCAACCTTGGCCCGGCTTGCCTTCTTGCGCTCATGGGGATCAAGGTGACGCTTGCGCAGGCGGATGCTCTTTGGTGTCACCTCTACCAGCTCATCATCATCGATATAGGCGATGGCTTGCTCCAAAGTCATCCGCTTGGGCGGGGCAAGCCTTACAGCGTCGTCCTTGCCGCCAGATGCGCGGAAGTTGGTGAGCTGCTTGGTTTTCATCGGATTGACTTCAAGATCATCCGTCTTGGCATTTTCGCCAACGATCATGCCTTCATACAACACTTCCTGATGCGCAATGAACAAGATGCCGCGATCTTCGAGGGGGCCGAGCGCGTAGTTATTGGCTTCGCCACTACCATTGGAGATCAGCACGCCATTCTTGCGGCCATCGATATGGCCTTTGTGCGGGGCATATTTTTCATACAGGCGGTTCATGATGCCCGTACCGCGCGTATCGCTCAAAAATTCGCCGTGATAGCCGATCAGCCCGCGTGAGGGAGCGCTGAACGTGATCCGGGTCTTGCCGCCAACCGAGGGGCGCATATCAGTCAGCTCGGCCTTGCGGAGGTTCATCTTGTCGATGACCGTGCCGCTATGCTCATCATCTACGTCGATCACAACCTGTTCGTAGGGCTCTGTCTTCTGTCCATTTTCTTCGCGGAATAGGACGCGGGGTCGACCGATGCTCAGCTCAAAGCCTTCGCGCCGCATAGTTTCAATGAGGACACCGAGCTGAAGCTCCCCGCGTCCAGCGACTTCAAAACTATCTTTGTCCGATGATTCTGTAACCTTAATCGCGACATTGCTCTCGGCTTCGCGGAACAGTCGGTCGCGGATCATGCGGCTCGTCACCTTGCTGCCTTCGCGGCCAGCCATCGGGCTGTCATTCACGGCAAAGCTCATCGAGAGCGTCGGCGGATCAATGGGTTGCGCATGGAGCGGCTCGCTCACCGAAACATCAGCAATCGTATCGGCCACGGTGGCTATCGCCATACCGGCGATCGAAATGATATCACCTGCGCTGGCCTCATCAACTGGCACGCGTTCCAAGCCGCGAAACGCCATGATTTTCGACGCACGACCGGTCTCAACGATCTTGCCGTCGGGATCGAGTGCGTGGATCGGCATATTGAGCTTTACCGAACCGCTGAACACCAGACCGGTCAGGATGCGGCCCAGGAAATTATCCCGGTCCAACAATGTCACCAGGAATTTGAATGGGCCGCTTGGATCAGCCGAAGGCTCCGGCACGTGTGACACGATGGTCTCAAACAAAGGTGCCAAAGTCCCTTCGCGGCGATCAGCGTCAAGCGAGGCATAACCATTACGTCCGCTCGCAAAAAGCACCGGGAAATCAAGCTGTTCATCGGTGGCGTCGAGCGACACGAACAGATCGAACACTTCGTCGAGCACTTCCTGGATGCGCTCATCAGGGCGATCAACCTTGTTGACAACCACTATGGGGCGCAGGCCGAGCGCGAGCGCCTTACCGGTCACGAACTTAGTCTGCGGCATCGCGCCTTCAGCCGCATCGACGAGCAAGATCACCCCGTCGACCATCGACAGGATACGCTCCACCTCACCACCAAAATCGGCGTGGCCTGGCGTATCCACAATATTGATCCGGGTATCGACGCCGCCGCCGTGCCATTCCACACTGGTGCACTTGGCAAGGATCGTGATTCCCCGTTCCTTTTCGAGATCGTTCGAATCCATCGCGCGCTCTTCAACGCGCTGATTTTCGCGGAACGTGCCCGATTGGCGGAACAATTGATCAACGAGTGTAGTCTTGCCATGATCGACGTGCGCGATGATGGCCACATTGCGGAGGCTCATTAGGATTCTCTGAATACGAGGAGATTGGCCGCGCCCTTAGCCCAGTTTGTGCAGTGCGGCAAGGTCAGGTTGAGGAATGTGGTGTGCTACCCGCGTGCAGCCCGCGCGTCGGCGATTGCCTTCTTCAATGCGTCATAACCAACAGCACCATTTAGGACTTTGTCCCCCACGACCCAACTCGGCGTGCCGTTGAGGTTGAGAGTGCGCTGGAGTTCAAGGTTGGATTGGATTTCTTGGTGGACAGCGTCCGATGCCGCTGCGGCTTTGGCGGCCACTGCGTTGACGCCAGAGGCTTTGAGTGCGGCAGAGATCGTGCGTGCGTTAACCTGACCACCTGCATAGACGGCGTGGTGGAATGCCGGATAGCCACTGCCTTGTGCCACGCCCAAGCTCAGCTGTGCCGCTTCTAGGCTGGCAGGCCCGAGGATCGGCAGCTCGCGGTAGACGACCTTCAGTTTCTTGTCCTCCGCCAGAAGCCGCTCAAGATCGGGCAGCGCCGCACGACAATAACCGCATTGATAATCGAAAAACTCAACCAGGGTAACGTCAGCGTCGGCGGCACCCTGCCACGCACCAGCGAAGGGTTTTTCAAGCGCGCTGCGGTGCGTATCGATTAGCTTTTTGGCTTCGCGTGCTTCCAGATTGGCCATAGCCTCGGGAAGGATTTCGGGATGGGAGAGAATATATTCGCGGACAACTTGCTCTATCGCCGCCCGGTCGTTGGTGTTTACCGGCTCAGGCTTGGTAAGCGCACCCATGCCCAGAACCGCGCCTGCAGCGCCCAGCGCCACAGCCAAACCGCCTACCATCAACTCTCTCCCTGATATCATCTTTTATGGTGTTTTTCTTGGTCCACTGCTGTGCGGGAGACCATGGCAATATCTTGCGCGCGAATCCAGTCAGGCGTGCCAGTTGGCAAATTGCGCACGGCAAGATCGGCATTGGCAAGCGCCAAACGCGGCTGCCCTTCAAGATGATAGCGTTCTGCACTCGCCATCGCCGCGCGCGCTGCGTCCCCCTTGTGATCATAGATCACGCCGAGCTGATACCAGGCGAAGGGGTTTTCATTATCCTTGTTGATCGACGCCTTCAGCACTTTTTCCGCCTCGGCATAGTTTGCGCCGTCCTCGGTCGCGATCAACGCATGGCCGAAGAGTGATGCGATCAGCGGCTGGTTGTTGGTCTTGGAAACAGCCGCCCGCAACACCGGAAGCGCCTCTATTGGACGGCCCGATTCGAGCAAAATCTGCCCCTTGAGCTCAAGGAAATAGGGGTCACCCGGGATGCTGGTCAGAAGGGAGTCAACCTCCGCGAGTGCCTTTTCCGGATAGGCGCTCTTATGCCAAGCATAAGCCCGGGCATAACGGGCCGGGATCGACCTGTTGCTCTCTGGAAAGTCTCGCAAGGTCACTGGCGCGTCGGCCACAAAGCCCTTGAGCTTCGCCTTGACGCGTTGAAAACTCGCCTCCAGCGCCGGGTCAGTCTTGGCGCCGTAGGAAGGGGCCGCCTTCACTTTGTCGGTCAGGATCGCGATCCGGTCACTCGTTAGCGGGTGGGTCTGGCCGTAACCATCATCATGTGGAATCGCGAGGCGAAACTCCACGCCCTGAAGTTTGCGAAAGAAGCTCAGCATGCCCTTCCCGCTGATACCGGACGCAATCAGATAGCCAGAGCCCGCTTCGTCAGCGCTGGCTTCTTGCACCCGCGTGAAGGCCAGATATTTGCCCATCGCGGCTTGCTGGCCCGCCGCCAAAACACCCGCGCCCAGATCACCCGCCCCGGCTGCAATCGCCGCCGCGCCCACGATCAGGCTGAGCAAAGTGATGCCCGTTGCCTGCTTGATGCCGTCCGGATTGATGACATGGCCCCCCGCAATATGGCCGAGTTCATGGGCAATCACGCCTTGGACTTCGTTGGCATTATCCGCCGCTTCGATCAGCCCGCTATGGATATAAACCACCTGGCCGCCCGCCACAAAAGCGTTGATCGAATGATCGTTGATCATCACGACCTTGACGTTCTTCGGGTCAAGATGCGCCGCGCGGATCATCGGCGCAGACATTTGATCGAACAGGGTTTCGGTTTCCGCGTCCCGCAAAATGGATTGTGCGCGAACAGGCTGGGTGAGCACTGCGCAAAGGGCAGTCGCGGCGATGAGGCCCTTGAACAGGGGGGCAATCCGGGAGCGCAGGACGATCATGAGATCATCCTACACCATCCCGGCATGAACGGGGGATTAAACTCCCCCGCCCCTCTCATTCGCCTTCGACACCAAATGTCCGTTGCCACCAGCCACGACGCGGTGAGCCATCCTCTGTCGGAGCCTCGTCACTTACGGCCTCGGTTGCCGCTGGAGCATCCGCCGTTGCTGCCTTGGCACGAGACTTGCGTTTGGGCTTTTCTGCCGCAGCAGGTTCATCCGCGGCCACAACAGGAGCGGGCGCTTCAACAACCACTTCGGCCGCCGCTGGTTCAGCCTTCTTGCGCGTCCGCTTCGG
>JBJOLA010000007.1:0-10669 GCA_046045815.1 Pseudomonadota bacterium | reverse complement strand
AGACGACTTCGTCCATCTTGGAGATCACCTTGCCAAGGATGCCGTAATCAATCGCTTCGGATGTCGTCATCCAATAATCGCGTTCGATATCCACGGCAACGCGGGCGAGCGGTTGCCCGGTACGGTCTGAGATCACCTTCGCCAGACGTTCGCGCATACGCACGATTTCGTTAGCAGCGATTTCGATATCAACTGCTTTGCCCTGCGCGCCGCCTGCAGGTTGGTGGATCAGGAAACGTGTGTTGGGTAGGCAGTAACGCCGCGCCTTTTCAGCGCCGAGAAAGATATGCGTCCCCGCGCTCGCGACCCAGCCCGTCCCGATCACCGCGACTGGCGAGGCGATGAAGGAAATCAGATCATGCACAGTATCGCCTGATTCAACGTGGCCACCGGGGGAATTGACGATGATCTTGATCGGCTCGTGATTGATATGATCAAGGTAAAGCAATTGTGCGCACACGTTCTGGGCCAGCTTCTGATCAATCTGGCCGAAGATCAGCACCGTGCGCGTATCGAGAAATTTCGTCATCGGCACCGCAGCGGTGTCTGACTTTTCGTCGTCACCTTCGTCGCTTCGATAAGGCGTTAGCGCGCGTTCATTCCACGACATCATGCTGTATTTTCCTCTGAGGTGATTGTTGCCGTAGCCATAGGCCGGAAATCGGCAACGTCAAATGAAGGCGGCCATCCGCGCTTGCGCCTTGCGGCTTTCGGGGAAGACAAAGATTGGCCAATCGTGAATATTGCCGGCCTCCTCCACATAATCGATGCTCGGCAGCTTGGCTTTAAGGGCGCGGGCGTCGGTCACCAATATGTCATCGCCGCCGCCAAACATCAGCATCGGGGGCAGGCCGGACCAATCTCCGTGGATTGGGCTGACGCGCGGGTCTGTGATCGGCAAATCCCGGGCATACATGAGGCCCGCGTCGCGAATGCCCTGAACAGTCAGGATGGCATCGCGCTTCTCTATGCGCGCTTGGTCGGGGTGGGCGGGGTTGGCCTCCACCCAGGGGCAGATCAGGATCGCCTTGGCGGGGAGCGGCACGCCAGAATTCCGTGCGGCCATCAAAGTTGCCACTGCGAGCCCTCCGCCCGCTGAATCGCCTGCCATCACAATGTTGCCCGCGTCATGCCGGGTCAGCACATCCCTGTAGAAGGCCAACGCGAAATCGGTGATCTCCGTCGCGTCGCTTTCAGGCGCGAGCGGATAGAGCGGCGCGATGATCGACACGCCGTGCTTGTGCGCCATCGTACACAGGAAATCCCAATGGGCACTCGCCGCTGAATAAACATAGCCGCCGCCGTGGAAATAGAGCAGCCGCGTCGGCGAGACATGGCCCTTGGGCGCGATATGCCAGACACTGCGTCCGCCAAACTCACTCGTGGAGATATCGAGTTTGGCGCGCATCTTGTCACTCGGTACGTCAATCGGCACCGTGCGCGCGCCTGCGATCGTCGCCACCATTCCCGGTCCACCCGCGAAGAGCTTTTTATACGTGCCGGTGGTGCGCAGGATGAAGCCTGCGATGCGGGCGGTAAGGCTGACCATATCTATTCCTTGGTTGGGATTGGGATGGAACTCGGGATTGAGGCGGCAATATCGCCGAGCGCTGCCCGGACGGGTGCGAGATCGCCGTCATTGGTTTTGCCGAGCCGGACGAGGATCATCTTCTGATCGGGGGACACAATCACCCATTGGCCAAGATGGCCGATCGCCGAATAGAGCGTGTCGGGGCCTTTGCCGGGGAACAGTGCCGGGTCTGATCCCGCGGGGCGCTGTCGGTTGAGCCAGATCTGGCCACCATATCCGCCGTCGGTCGCTGCCGGCGTCCGCATGAATGTCAGCCAATCGGGCGCGATGGCTTGGCTGCCGTCGCTGCCTTTTCCCGCGAGCAGGAGCTGACCAAAACGGCCCCAATCGTCGAGCGTCATATAGATTATGGAGCCGCCGATCTGGGTGCCCGCACCGTCAAACTCCATCACCGCGCTTGTGATCCCGGCGGGTTTGAACAGCCGCGCCTCGGCGAAAGCCTTATAGGCGTTGGCACGAACGCGGGGGTCGGTGCTGCCTGTCAGCTGGCGGGTGATGAGTTCAGACAGTAGCAGTGTTGAGAGCGAACTATAATCATAGAGGCTGCCTGGTTTTGCCCGCAAGCCGTGGCTGAGCGCGCGGGTCGCCATATTGCTGGTGCCATCAACAAACAGAATCTGTGTCGTATCTGATTTGAGTGCGCCGCCAGCCCCATCCTTAGGGTCAAGGCCCTCGGTCAGATCAAGCCCCGAAGACATGTTGAGCATCTGGCGCAAAGTGATCACCTGACGCGGGTCACCGGGCTTTTGCCATTCTGCAAACGGCACCGGTCCGTCGAGCTTGAGCTTGCCGTCCGCGACCAATTCACCAACCAGCACGGCTGTGATTGACTTGGCCATCGACCAACTGATGAATCGAGTCTCATCGGAATAGCCGGGTGCGTAGTGTTTCGCGGTCACCTTGCCATCCAATATCATCAGCGCCGCGCGGGCATCGCCCTGGTTCGGCGCAAACAGCGGATCAAGTGGTGACAGCATCGGTGCCGAAACCGCGAAGGAGGAAGTGGCGGTCATGATGGCACCAAGAAGGAGGCTTTTCTTTATCATGTCGCCAGCCTAACCTCGCTTCCTATGAAAGCAAGAAACATCCTCACAGGCAGCGCCGCACTCGTCATCCTCGTCGTGGGCGGGGCCTATGCTTATGCCCATTCGCAAAAGCCGCTGCTGGAACTCGGCGTGGGCTATGCCGCCCGGGTGGCGTGCGGCTGTCGCTATATCGGCAACCGGCCGATTGGCGATTGTCGCAAGGATTTTGAACCGGGGATGGAGCCGATCATGCTGTCCGATGATCCCGCGACAAAGACCGTCACCGCATCCGTCCCGCTTATCGCCAGCCGTTCGGCAACTTATGATCCGGTGTTAGGGTGCCAACCGGAGGCGTTCCGACGTTAGGCGGCAAGTTCGGTTTTGGCGCCCACTGTTTCTTCAATCCAGCCGCCGCCGAGCACGCGCTCTCCGTCATAGAGCACCGCAGCCTGCCCGGGGGCGACGCCATATTCATCTGTATCGAAGCGGAGCCATTCGCCGTCAATCCGCGCGGGGACAGGTTTGGCGAGAGAGCGGACTTTGGCCATCACGCCCCGACCTTCAACTGCGGCGAGCCAGCTTGGCTCCGATAGCCGCGCCGCGCTCACCGCGAGCGCGCGCTTAGGGCCTACGATCACGCTCTGACTCTCAGGTTCAAGTCGGATGACATAGAGCGGCACTTCCAAGCCACCGAGTTCCAGCCCCCGACGTTGGCCGACTGTATAGTGGATCAGCCCCTTGTGGCGGCCCAGCTCACGCCCCGCCATGTCGAGAATCGCCCCATCGCTTTCGGCTTCCGGGCGGATCTTGCGCACGACACTGGCATAGTCTCCGTTCGGCACGAAGCAGATATCCTGACTGTCGGGCTTGGTCGCGACGATCAGCCCCATCTCGGTCGCGATCTTGCGGACGTCAGCCTTGGGCATGCCGCCGAGCGGGAAGCGCAGGTAATCAAGTTGCTCCGATGTGGTGGCAAACAGGAAGTAGCTCTGGTCGCGCGCCGGGTCGATAGATCGGTGAAGCTCTGCGCCGTCCACGCCCATCTCCCGCCGCACATAGTGGCCGGTCGCCAAACAGTCAGCGCCCAGGTCACGCGCGAGCCGGAACAGATCGGTGAATTTCACGCCCATATTGCACCGCACACACGGGATCGGCGTGCGCCCTCGCAAATATTCATCTGCGAAATGATCAATCACCCCTTCGCGGAACTGGCTTTCATGATCAAACACATAGTGCGCGATGCCCAGCGAATCGCAGACGGAGCGCGCATCGCGAATGTCCTGACCCGCGCAGCAGCTGCCAATGCGGTTCACCGCCGCGCCGTGATCATAAAGTTGGAGGGTGATCCCAATGACTTCAGCGCCTGTCCGCGCAGCCAGCGCCGCAACCACCGACGAATCGACGCCGCCCGACATCGCAACCACGATGCGCCGCGCCTTTGCGGGCCCTCCAAGCTGAAACAGATCGAGCATGGCGCTGCCCATAGCGCAAATGTGGCGCGGACGCAGCCGCAATTCCGCCGCAAAGAATTAACTCCATATTGGGGAAGGCTAACGAGGGAATAATGCAGGCTTTACAAGGTGTTCAGTCTTTCCTGCCATAGCGACATCCATGGACTTAGGATTTGCCCGCCGCCGCGCATCACGCAGCACTAGCAAAGTGACGTTGGAGCTCGCGACATTGCTTGCCGATGTGGCGGCGCGTCAGGCGGTTACCCCGACGGCGCAGGCAAATGCGCTGGCAGAGCGGGCAAAGGATCACCTGGTTTCACGACATCCTGAGCTCGAACGATTCGCGCCGCGCGCTGATCGTCAGCAGATCGCCAACAATGTTGCCAGCTTCAGCCCCGATGCAGCTGATGTGATTGTCACACTTGGGAAAGCTTTATGAACGCGCCGTTTACCTTGGCATTTCAGCCAATCTTCAATCCCCGTCATGTAGAGAAGGTGACGCAACAAGAGATCAGGCTGTTTGACCTGAGTTTGAGGTATAAATGATTGAGAATCAAAAAATCCGTCCCGCACAAGTGATTGGTCCTTTGGGCGAATCGCTGACGGTCGACTCTCTCCCTCCGCCATCCACCACCCGTTGGGTCGTGCGGCGTAAGGCAGAAGTTGTTGCGGCAGTAAACGGTGGATTGCTCTCCGTCGATGAGGTCTGTGATCGGTATAGCCTGACGCTCGAAGAATTTGCGGGTTGGCAGCGCGCGATTGACCGTTCGGGCATGCCCGGCCTGCGCGTTACGCGGATACAGCACTACAAATCACTCTACGAGCGCCAGCAGCGCTTCTAGTTGAGGCCCCCCGCCGACGGCTCGGCGGGGCGACGATTTATTGCAGTTCATAAACCAGCTGAAGGTTGATGCTGATCGACTGTTCGCCTGGCATGACCTCAGTCTTCGCGGATGCGTCGCTCCGCATTGCCATAGCCATCATAGGCTGTGGTCCGCCCGAATATCCTTCGGACTCCGATATCGAGACGATCCTCTTCACCTTGAGTCCGGCAGCGGAAGCATAGAGTTCCGCACGCGCACGAGCTGCCTTCATGGCGGCCACGCGCGCTTCGTTGAGTGCTGATTCGGGATTGTCGATCATCATGCTCGGGCCGTTGATCTGATTCGAACCCTCTTTGACAAGCGCATCAAGCACGCTGCCCGATTTGCCAATATCGCGAAATCTGATGTTGAGCTGGTTTGACGCCTGATACCCAATGATCACCGGAACCTGATTCTCGGCATAACGATATTGTGGTGAAAGATTGATCGATGCGGTTGAGATATCCTTGTCAGCAAGTCCGGCTTTTTTAAGCGCGGCGATAACGCGCGCCATCCGAGTCGCATTTTCACGCATCGCGCTCGCTGCGTCGGTCGATTGGGTGACGACACCCGCACTGATTACAGCGACATCGGGAACCCTGTGCACTTCGCCCTTTGCTGAAACGTCGAGGCGTGTTCCGCTGATCACCGATTGAGGGGCAACTATCTGTGCTTCAACCACCGAAGATAGTCCAAGTGCCGTTGCTGCTAAAAGGCCTGCTGCCAATATCTTCATCGTTCATGCTCCCGTTTCCAATTCACCCGGCCCAACGTGCAACCCAATGCAAAGGCCGAGGCATGTCCTAACATACCCCGGCCTGCATGGATTATGAACGAAGGGCGTCAGACTGTGCCGCCGCCGCCCCGTGCTTTTTGTACCTGCCGGTATATGAGCAGTAAAATGATCACGCCGATGATCGACGGGATAAAGCCAACCAAGCCGCCATCAGCATTCCACAGTCCAGTGGCGCTGCCAAGGAATCCCATCAGTACCGAACCTGCAATACCGATGAGAATCGTAATGACAAAGCCACCTGGATCCTTGCCGGGCAGCAGCAATTTGCCAATGCCGCCTGCCACCGCTCCAACGATAACTGTGCTCAGAATACCCATTCAAACCTCCTGTTTATCTGTCAGGAGCTTCTCCGCTCCCAAGGGTTGCCATCGTCACCCGCAAAACGCCGCAACGCAACCCCAAAAATATCCACCACAGAATTTGGCGCGATCTTGCGGCTCTAGGGCAAAAAGCGCAAAGGTTGGGCAGAGTGAGCGTGCAACTGCGGTAGCGACTTGCAAGCGGTGACTTATTGATGTAATACAGTTGGCATAGAGGCTGTTTCATCCTCACCCTATTTTGGGCTTAACAAGCGGACGTGATATGAACTTTGAGACGAGACTATCTCGCCAAGCGGATGACCAAGAGTATTACGCTGGTAACGAAACGGCCAAAAAACGCCCCAGGGCTTGGATCGTCATCGGCATCCTTGTCGCGGTAGCAGCATTGGCGCTCGCCTATTTTGCATTCGGCAAGAAAAACGAGGCCGGCACATCGACCTCCAAGACGGCAGCCGCATCCACCAAAGGCAAAGACGATAAGCAGGCGCCTCGTGTGTCAGTCATTGTTCCTGGTCGTCAGTTGGTCGAAAATGTGATTAGCGCTACGGGCACTTTGGCTGCGCGTCAGGAAATGCCGGTTGGTGCGGTTGGCGAAGGCGGCATGGTTGTGCGGGTGCTCGTTCAGCCGGGTCATTGGGTGCGCGCAGGCCAAGTGCTCGCGATTGTCGACCGTCAGGTTCAAAACCAGCAGTCGAACCAGATAGCCGCGCAAATCGGCGCGGCTCAGGCCGAAGCACGGCTGGCCCAGTCTGAACTCGACCGGTCCGTTGCCCTGCAAAGCCGCGGCTTCGTTTCGAAGGCGGACCTTCAACGCAAAACCGCGACGCGGGATGGCGCCTTGGCCCGAGTTCGGGTTGCCCAAGCCCAATTCGGTGAAATGCATGCGCGGATGGGTCGGCTTGATATTCGGGCGCCTGCTTCCGGCCTCGTGTTAACGCGCGCGGTTGAACCCGGTCAGGTGGTGGGGGCGGGCGCTGGCATATTGTTCAGGATTGCCCAAGGCGGCCAGATGGAAATGAAGGCTCAGCTTTCCGAATCAGACCTCGCGAAGATGCATGTCGGCATCGGCGCAAGGGTCGTGCCTGTGGGCACAACAACCGAGTTTAATGGCCAAATCTGGCAGGTTTCGCCCGTGATTGACCCTCAGTCACGGCAGGGAACGGTCCGGATCGCACTCGCCTATAATAGCGCGCTGCGTCCTGGTGGCTTTGCAGCGGCTAAGATTGTTGCAGGTGCCGCCAGCGCGCCGCTGCTGCCTGAGACTGCGATACAGAGCGACAGAAGCGGTAACTATCTGTTCGTGTTGGGCGCCGACAACAAGGTTGAGCGACGCGATGTCGTGGTCGGCACCGTAACTGACAAGGGCGCATCTATTCTCACCGGCCTTTCTGGTCAGGAACGAGTTGTGCTCACCGCCGGTGCATTCCTGAATCCGGGTGAATCTGTCGTCCCCAATATCGTGAAGCCTGCCAGCTAAAAGGATCAGGCGATGAACTTCCGTAATATTTCCGCTTGGGCAATCCGGAACCCGGTGCCGCCGATTGTGCTGTTCATCGCGCTGACGCTTGCCGGCATCATCAGCTTCATGGGCCTTCGGGTGAACAATGAGCCCGACATCGATTTCCCCGCTGCGTTCATTTCAATTGTTCAACCCGGCGCGGCGCCAACAGAGCTTGAGACCCAGGTCGCGCAAAAGGTGGAAGCCGCAGTCCGCAACATAAATGGTGTGGACGAGGTGAATAGCACCGTCCGTGAGGGGCAGGCCAATGTGTTCGTCGTGTTCACGATCGGCACGCCGATCGATCGCGCCGTGAATGATGTCCGCGACGCCGTTCAAAGCATCCGCAGCGATTTGCCTGATGGAATTTTGGAGCCGCAAGTCCAACGCGTTGACGTCACCGATCAAGAACTCGCGTTTTACTCGGTTGAAGCCGTCGATATGACGCTTGAGGAACTCAGTTGGTATGTTGATAACATCGTCGGCAAGCGCCTGCGCAGTATATCTGGTGTGGGTTCAATTGAGCGCAACGGCGGGGTATCGCGCGAAATCCGGGTCATCCTTGATCCCGAGCGGCTCCAGACATTTGGCGTAACAGCGGCGCAAGTGAACGGCCAGCTGCGGCAAACAAACGTCAATGCGGCTGGCGGGCGCACCGAAATCGCAGGAGCCGAACAGTCCATCCGGGTGGTGGGCAATGCTGCAAATGCTTACCGTCTGGGCGAGTCTCAAATTTCGTTAGGCGGCGGTCGCACCGTTAAACTTTCTGACCTTGCGACGGTGCAAGATTCCTATGGTGAGCAGCGCAGCTTGGCGACGATTAACGGACGGCAGGTGCTCAGCTTTGGCATCAAGCGCGCAAAGGGCGCATCCGACGTATCCGTATTTGATGACACTCTAGCAGAAATTAAGAAGCTCGAAGCGGAGAATCCCAGGGTCAAATTTCGCGAACTCTTTACCAGTGTCAGCTACACCAAAGATCAGTATAATTCAGCGATTGCGGCGATGATTGAAGGTGCCGTTCTCGCGGTTTTGGTCGTGTTCCTGTTCCTGCGGGATTGGCGCGCAACCATCATTTCCGCCATCGCTATTCCGTTATCGGCGATTCCAACATTCTGGTTCATCAGCTTGCTCGGCTTTTCGCTGAACTTCCTGACGCTATTGGCGCTCAGCTTGGTCGCCGGGGTGTTGGTGGACGATGCGATTGTGGAGATCGAGAATATTGTCCGCCACATGCGGATGGGGAAAACCGCCTATCAAGCATCGATTGATGCCGCGGACGAGATTGGTTTGGCCGTGCTGGCCACGACAATGGCGATTGTGGCGGTATTCCTGCCCGTGGCCCTCATGCCCGGTATTTCAGGTCAATATTTCAAGAATTTTGGTTTCACGGTTGTTTTTGCCGTGTTGATGAGCCTCGCCGTTGCGCGATTGATCACGCCAATGATCGCGGCCTATTTCTTGAAACCCCACGGCAAAGCCAGCCACGGCGAAGGGCCGCTGATGGATTATTACATGGCCATGCTGCGCTGGTCCTTGCAACACCGTTTGTGGACGGTGAGCTTCGGTGGTCTGGCATTGGTCGCCACGGTGCTGAGCTTCTCGCAACTGCCGTTCACGTTCCAGCCCGATTTGGACGAAGACTATGCCACGATCCGCATTGAAATGACGCCTGGCACGACGCTAGATCAGACCAAGAAGATAACAGGTCGCGTCCAACAAGAACTAAAGGCTGCACCCGAAGTGGACGCCGCTTTTGCTTTTATCAACCCAGCAAAGTCCTCGATCTACCTCACGCTCCGCAAAGATCGAAAGCAATCGAGCGGTGATTTCCAGAAGCAGTGGACGCCGCGCTTGGCGAGCATCCCGGATGCGCGAGTTAGTTTCGAATCGCAGAATAGCGGCGGGCCGGGCGGCGGTGGGCGTGATGTGACGATTTTTCTCGGCGGCGATAATCCGGATGTATTGCAGGCGGCTGCCAGCGCATTGGCCGAGCAAATGAAAGGCGTGAAACAGTTGGTTGCGCCGCGCGTTAATGGTGACCTTCAACGCCCGGAAATAACAATCACGCCGCGTATGGATTTGGCCGCGTCGCTCGGCGTGACGACTGCCGCACTGAGCCAGACGATTCGTTTGGCGACGATCGGTGATATCGATCAGAATAGCGCGAAATTTTCACTGTCTGACCGGCAGGTGCCAATCCGCGTGAGTCTGAGCGAAGAATCGCGCAAAAGTCTCTCCACGATTGCCAACCTGCCGGTGCCTACCTCAAGCGGTGGCAGCGTTCCCCTCAAAACTGTGGCGTCGATTGGCTTTGGTGCCGGGCCGACCGTCATTTCCCGCACCAATCAGATTCGTCGTATCTCGGTGGGCGCAGACCTCGCAAATGATCCTGCGACGGGGAAGAAATATGTCAGCAGCCTCGCGATGACCGCGATTGATGCACTGCCTGCGATGAAAAATATGCCGCTCGGCGTCAAGAAACTGGAGCTCGGCCAGACGAAGTGGCAGGCAGAGCTTTTCAAGAATTTCATCATCGCCGTAGTTGCGGGCGTGTTCTTGGTTTTTGCTGTGCTGGTGCTCCTCTATCGCCGGGTTCTTCCGCCCCTTGTCAATATGGGGTCGCTCCTGCTCGCGCCTCTGGGCGGGGGGTTAGGCTTGCTGATCGCCGGGATGCCGGTGTCGATGCCCGTGATGATCGGTTTGCTCATGCTGCTCGGAATCGTTGCCAAAAACTCAATCTTGCTGGTCGATTTTGCGCTGGAAGAAATCGATAAGGGCGTCGACAAATTCACCGCGATCATGGAAGCGGGGCACAAGCGCGCGCAGCCGATCGTGATGACAACGGTCGCGATGGTGGCTGGTATGGTGCCAACCGCGCTTGCACTGACCGGAGACGGCGCGTTCCGCCAACCGATGGGCGTGACGGTGATTGGCGGCTTGATTGTTTCGACGCTGCTGACCCTCGTGATCGTGCCTGCAAGTTTCAGCCTGGCGGTGGGTGCCGAGGAGCGAATCGGGCCGTGGCTAAGTTACTGGCTGACCAACGGCGGCGAAGGTGAACATCCGACAAAGCCGCCTCGGCTGGTCGCGAAGGGTTTCCGCAGGCGTATGATGGCACGGCT
>JBJOLA010000044.1:0-7119 GCA_046045815.1 Pseudomonadota bacterium | reverse complement strand
TGACCGCAAATATGACGTGCTCCTCTCAACGACAATCATCGAGAGCGGCCTCGATATCCCGAGCGCCAATACGATGATCATCAACCGGGCGGACCGTTTCGGCCTTGCCCAGCTCTATCAGCTTCGCGGTCGTGTGGGCCGATCTAAGACGCGCGCTTATGCCTATCTCACCACATTACCCGAACGGATGATGACCGATACGGCGGAAAAGCGGCTGAAAGTCCTGTCAGATCTCGACACGCTCGGCGCGGGCTTCCAATTGGCAAGCCATGATCTCGATATTCGCGGCGCGGGCAATCTGCTCGGCGACGAACAATCCGGCCATATCCGCGAAGTCGGCTTTGAGCTTTATCAATCGATGCTGGAGGAAGCGATCATGGACGCGAAGGCGGGCGGCCTTGCCGAGGCCAAGCCGCGTGACCTATCTCCGCAGATTACCGTGGATGCGCCAATTCTGATCCCCGATGATTATGTGCCTGATCTGGATCTGCGGATGAGCCTCTATCGCCGGGTCAATGAGCTTGAGGAAAGTCGGGAAATTGAGGCTTTTGCGGCGGAACTGATCGACCGGTTCGGCAAACTTCCAGAACCCACCGAGAATCTGCTGATGCTGATGACGATCAAACTCAATGCCCGGAAAGCGCATGTTTCCAAGATCGACATTGGCCCGCGCGGGGCGCTCGTCAGTTTCTGGAACGATAGTTTCCCGAATTTGCCGGGGCTGCTCGCCTATGTCGCGCGGCTCAATGGGGTAGCGAAGCTGCGTCCCGACAGTCGGTTGAGCATCGCCCGCGCCTGGCCCGATCCCAAATCGCGGCTCCACGGCGCGCTCCAGCTTTCGAAAGGCCTCGCTAAGATACTTGCTTAGGCCATGTTTTCATGAGGTGTTCGAGGGCAACAACATCTAGCGGCTCCCCGCAGAGGAAGCCCTGATAATAGTTGCAACCTTCGCGGGCGAGCAGGCTCAGTTGCTCCTCGGTCTCAACCCCTTCAGCGATCACCGCAAGGCCAAGCGAACGCGCCATATCGATCACACCGCGCACCACGATCCGGTCTCGCGTGGAGCCAGCGATATCCTGCGCCAGTTTCTTGTCGATCTTGAGATAATCGAGCGGCAAAGCCTTGAGATAGGCGAGGCTGGAATATCCTGTCCCGAAATCATCAATTGCGACCCGGCACCCACCGGCACGCAGAGCAGCGAGCAAGGTCGCAGCGGCGTTCAAATCTTCGATCAACCCACTTTCTGTAATTTCAACGGTAAGACGCGCGCGGGGAAATCCGCTCGCATCTATCATCGCGAGGAAATTCTCGCTAAAGCCAGCCCGACCAATATCTTGCGACGTGACGTTAACAGCCATACGGAGCTTTGAGAGCGATTCGGGCCACGCCGCCGCCTGTGCCGCCGCGCGTTGCTGGATATGTTGCGACAACGCGAGCAGATAGTCAGATTGTTCGGCGACGGCGAACAAGGTTGCCGCACCAAGCTCTCCGTGAACCGGGTGGCGCCACCGCGCGAGCGCCTCAACCCCGATGATCTTGCCCGATGTGACGGAAACCTGAGGCTGAAACAGCATTTCAATCTCATCCCGGTCAAGCGCATTCCGCAAGTCAGCCTGCAGCGACACATCCCGGTTCGTTTCATCTTGATCAGCGTGGTTGACGAGTCGGATTCGACCTTGATCAGACGCCTTGGCATCAGCCAGCGCTGAACTTGCCCGGCGGAGCAGCATCGTGGCGTCAATATCCGCAGCACCGCGCTCGATAACGCTGATGCGACTGGTCAGCGAAATAACATGGCTGCCGGAAAGCAGCGGGCGCTCCAACTGCTCTGAAAGGGTTTCAGCGAGGAGAACCGCCCGATCTTCGGGCACTTTGCTGCCCAATCCGATGATGAATTCCGCCCCAGCGGCACGCGCGACCAAGGCTTGTCGCCCACCGATATCGTTGATGAGGGGGCCAATCATCTTGGCCACATTCTGCAATAGCTCGTCGCCCGCCTCACGCCCAAAGGCAGTGTTAATCATCTCGAAGCGAGTGACAGACAGCAACAGCACGAAAAATGGCGCAGGCCCGGCATCGATCCGCGAATCGATCCAGCGCCGTGCCGCGTTGGCGTTTCGTAATCCGGTCAGCGGGTCCCGCCCACCACCGTCGCCCGTGGTCGCGGCATCGACAAGCGGCTCAATCGTGCCAAACGCGATTCCACGCGCTTGGTCTAACCGAAGATGCTGAGCAACGCGCTCAGGGGGTGTACCTTGACCGTGAAGGGCATGTGTGAAGGTTACAGGCCTCCCCCCTCCTAAAAGCCTTTCATACCCCTCTAGCGCCGTCTCTGGCGCCTCTGGCGCCAGTGCGGACAATAGCGACCGAATATTGGATTCGCCGCTATCAAGTCCTACCCGTTTGCGCAGGGCTTCGGTAAGGGTTGCCGTGCCCGTCGCAACATCGGACTGCCAACCGAGCACGCCTTCCTGATCGACGGCCCGACGCCGCTCAACCGCACGCCAACCGCCGGCAAGGCGCACAGCATGGCGCTCTGCAAACCTAAGGCTCTGAAGAAACTCAGCCTCTTTGAACGGGCTCGCCAGATAATGAGTGGCCCCGCCCTTGATCATCGCGTCAAGAGCAGAGATATCGTTGCGCGACACCAGCACCAGCAATGCTGCCGCGTTCACCTCTACGGCATCGGACAGCGCGTTGACGGCGGCCAGCCCTTCCTCAAGCGCGCCGCGTGCATCAACAACAGCGATCATTGCACCGCTAGAAACGAAACGTTGTTCTGCATTGTCCGCCCGCCGCGCCGCAATCGCCTGCCATCCGGCCTGAGCGACGGCATTTGCGAGCTCATCCCGGTGGCGAAAGGACAGCAGAAACAGCGGCGCTTGCCCGCTTGGTTCCGTTGTCATCTGTCCGGTAGTTCCCACGTCGCGCATCCCCTTCCTTTCCGTGTTAGCCGCGTCCGTTCGATACGCCAACACCGTTGAATGCTTGCCCCGCATGGAGAGAAGGCTTAGCACGCGGTTCATGACTGGCTCTGGCACTTCTCTCAGCGATCCGTTCGGGCGCCACATCACTTATGTGCGCCTGTCGTTAACGGACCGTTGCGATATGCGCTGCCGCTATTGCATGGCGGAGGATATGACATTCCTGCCTCGTGCTGAAATCCTCAGTCTCGAAGAAATCGCCACGCTGGCGGGCAAGTTCATCAGCCGCGGCGTTACCAAAATCCGGCTGACTGGTGGTGAACCTTTGGCGCGGCGCGGTGCGACTGACGTGGCACGTGCGATCGGCGCGCACCTTGGCAATGGTCTGGAGGAACTGACCCTCACGACCAACGCCAGCCGCCTGCGTGAACATGCCGCCGGGTTGCGCGCCGCCGGGATCGAGCGGATCAACATCAGCATCGACAGTCTGGACCCGGAAAAGTTCCGTTACATCAGCCGGACGGGCGATCTTGCGAAGGTGCTTGACGGGGTGCAGGCCGCGAAAGATGCAGGGTTCGCGATCAAGATCAATATGGTTGCCCTGAAAGGCTTCAACGAGGATGAGATTGAGCCGATGCTGCGCTGGTGCGGCGATCAGGGTTTCAGCCTGTCGCTGATCGAAACTATGCCGCTCGGGATGGTCGATGATGACCGCACCGACCGGTTCCTGCCGCTCACCACCGTTCGGGACCGTCTGGAAAGCAAATACAGCTTGGTGCCCAGCAGCCACCGCACGGGCGGCCCGGCGCGCTATTGGACGATTGCAGACCTAGGCGTGCGGCTCGGCCTGATTTCACCGCTTACCCAAAATTTCTGCGAAGGATGCAACCGTATCCGGGTGTCCGCATCGGGCCAGCTTTACATGTGCCTTGGTCATGAGGACCGGGTTGATCTGCGCGCTGCCCTGCGCGGAGAGGATGAGAACGGCCTGGATGCCGCGATTGATCGGGCCTTGCTCAAAAAGCCCAAGGCGCACGACTTCCATATTGGGACTGCCGCAACAGAGCGACACATGAACGTGACGGGCGGATGAAGCGCGCCTTACTCGCCTCCCCTACCGATGAAGCCGAGGAAGCCGCAAACGAGCTGCGCAGCCTTTATGAGTGGGTGCCCTTGGAGGAGGCGGACATGGTGGTCGCACTCGGCGGCGATGGATTTATGCTGCACGTGTTGCACTCGATGCTCAATGCGGGGCGGACCATTCCCGTTTTTGGCATGAATCGAGGCACTGTCGGCTTTCTGATGAATCAGTGGCGGACAAAAAATCTTGAGACGCGCCTCTCCAAGGCCAAACAGTTTGAGGTGTATCCTCTGCGTATGGAGGCTGAAACCATCGACGGCACCATAATCTCGTTGCCCGCCATCAATGAAGTCTCGCTGCTGCGCGAAACCCGGCAGACGGCGAAACTTGAAGTTACCGTCAATGATCGCATCGTGATTCCTGAACTTGTGTGTGACGGCGTCCTTGTTGCTACTCCGGCGGGCTCTACCGCTTACAATCTCTCGGCGCAGGGTCCGATCTTGCCACTCGGTTCAAGTTTGCTGGCCCTCACGCCGATTAGTCCGTTTCGTCCGAGGCGCTGGCGCGGCGCAATCTTGCCTGAGACCGCACGGGTTAGCTTCCGGGTTCTTGACGCCGTCAAACGCCCGGTCAGCGCGGTGGCAGACCAGATCGAAGTCCGCGATGTCCGTTCAATTTCTGTCGTAATTGATCGCAGCGCCACACTGTCTCTGCTCTTCGATCCCAAACATGCGCTCGATGATCGGATCACGATGGAACAATTTATCGTCTGAAGCTGTTGCATATGCCCGCTTCCTTGGTATAGGCGCGCTTCTTCACTGTTCCCCGGTAGCTCAGCGGTAGAGCATCCGACTGTTAATCGGACGGCCGATGGTTCGAATCCGTCCCGGGGAGCCACTTCTTCATCCAGCGAGAAGAATGGGTCAGACGTTTATGACACGCCGCCTACTCGCCTCCATCCACGATGTGACGCCGCACCACGCCAAGCGGCTCGACCAACTGGTTCCAATCATTGAAGAAGCTGTTGGCCCCGGCAACTATGCGCTGCTCGTTGTTCCGGATTTTCACCGAACGGGGCGGATTGCAGACAATCCAGAATTTTCAAAACGGCTGCGCGATTGGGCCGATTCTGGCTGTGAGATTTTCCTCCACGGTTTCACACATGTCGATGAGACTGAACATGCCAGCAAGGCGGCCCAGATCAAAGCACAGCGCATGACGGCGGGCGAAGGTGAGTTCCTTGGCCTCTCACGCGCCGATGCCTCACAGCGCCTCTCTGAAGGGCGTCAGATGGTCGAGGATGCAATTGGCCGCCCCGTCACGGGATTTATTGCCCCGGCATGGCTCTACGGCGCAGAAAGTCTGGAAGCGATTGCCGATCAGGGCTTTGACCTCGTCGAGGATCATTTCCGCGTCTGGAACCCTCAGAACGGCGTCGTCGCAGCGCGCGGCCCCGTGGTGACCTACGCCAGCCGTTCGCTGCCCCGGCTGACCAGCTCCATCGTCTGGTCGCGCATGGCGACGGTTCTGCTGTCTAGAGCAGCCACTGTTCGTTTCGCCGTTCATCCCCATGATGTTGACTCGCCCGCACTCATCCGTGAGATACGGCGGGCGATTGGCAGATTTTCCCGTTCGCATGCCCCCTCTGGCTATGTGACGTTAAGGTAGGACCGGTTAGATGGCCGTTGATTTTATGGGCTGGACCGCACATGCCGCGATCAATGTGGCTCGGTTGACAGAGTAGGGCGCGCGCGAGATGACTGAAGGGACGAGCGCTACATCATCACAGCTACGCTCATTGCTGCCCGATCAAAACAATTGGCAACGGTGGCTCTCCGGGGCGATCTCAGTGGCCTTGTTGATTGTGATCGTCTGGAAACTCAAGGATTTCGGTTTCGCCAAGGCGGTTGAATCCCTCCCGCCATCGCCCATCTTCTGGCTCGCGTTTCTCGGCTACTATTTCGCCCTTCCCTTGTCGGAATGGCTCATATTCAAGCGTCTTTGGGGGCTGCCAGCAAGCGGTTTCGCTGCCCTGTTACGCAAGTTGGTGAGCAATGAAATCCTGCTCGGCTACAGCGGTGAGGCCTATTTTTACAGCTGGGCGCGTCGGCATACGAAGATTGTGGCGGCACCGTTCGGGGCAATCAAAGACGTTTCGATATTGTCGGCAATCGTTGGCAATTTGATGACACTCTCCATGCTGTCGCTGGCTTGGCCGCTTGTTGGGCACGTGGCACCCGATCTTCATCCGCGCACGATATTTCTGTCGGCGGGCGTGATGATCGGCTCGTCGATGCTGATTTTTCTTTTCAAAAATAAGATTTTCTCCCTGCCTACGTCGGATTTGCGCTTTATCTTTGGTATCCATAGCGCGCGGATAATTTTGACAACGTTGCTGTCAGGCCTGATGTGGCACACCGCTTTGCCCCAAACGCCCCTGCTTTGGCTGGTATTGCTGGCGACATTGCAGCTGCTCGTCACGCGCTTGCCACTGGTCCCCAGCAAGGATCTTGTCTTTGCCAACCTCTCCGTCTTCCTCATCGGCCAGGACGGACCGGTGTCAACGCTGATCGGGATTATCGCAACATTGATCCTCGCCACCCATTTGTTCATAGGCGGCGTGTTGGTTATTATGGAATTGTTTGAGGAGCGAGAAGCATGATGACACGTGTTTTGATTTCGGCAGCTGCAGTGGCGTTGATCGGCGCAGCACCTGTTGTGCCAAACCCGTCGCTGGGAAAGGCAGAGGCCGCCTGCAGAGCAGGTGAGACCGGCCCAGCGTTGCATATCAACGTGGTGGGCTTGAAGGATCGCAATGGCCTTGTACGTGCTGAGCTTTATCCCGCAAATGACCCAGATTTTTTGTCGGATGATGCTATATTGGTCAATGCAGGTAAGACCTTTCGCCGGGTGGATTTGCCGATCCCGAGCACTGGCCCGGTAACACTTTGCATGCGTATTCCAGGGCCAGGGCGCTACAGTCTTTCTTTGCTGCATGATCGTGATCGAAACTTGAAATTCACAAAGTTTTCCGATGGCGTTGGCTTTGGCAGCAACCCGAAGTTGGGTTGGTCACAACCGAAAGCCGCAGCGGCAACCATAACCGCAGGCTCC
>JBJOLA010000037.1:0-9235 GCA_046045815.1 Pseudomonadota bacterium | reverse complement strand
CCGCATTAATCAGGTCTGCATCTTCCTCGCCCGCAAAAGGAAAGGGACCAATGCCCAGCATCCCATTCTCGGATTGAAGCGTCACCTCAACCCCCGGCGGAATATGGTTCGCCACGAGCGTAGGTATGCCAATGCCAAGGTTTACATAGAAACCGTCTTGAAGCTCCATCGCCGCACGCGCGGCCATTTCATCGCGGGTCCAGCCTTTGGTCATTGTGGTGATTGTCATTTCGAAAAGTTCCTACCAAAAAGTGTGCGTGCCGAACTGTGCAAATTCAGAGTCAACGGTGACGAGCATAAGTTGATCGATTTCGGACTGCGCTGCAAGCAACCTATCCCAAGGGTCTTTATGGTCTCCCATAAGATTGCCCGCGCGCAAAGCATGGTCGGCACTTATGGAAACCTGTCCAAATCCGAGTTCAGTTACCCTAGCAACAAATTGCCCTGCGAGCGATGTCTTGTAAACCAGCCGTCCCTTGCGGTTTTTGGTAGCAATCTCAAAGGCTGAAACGGCGCTCACAAACACATGATTTTCGCCGCTACAGATCGCACCGTGAGCAGCGAAGCTCAGTTTTTCAGGTTCATGGACCCACCAAAGCAACGCGTGTGTGTCGAGCAAAAGCCTCAAGGTCGGCTCAGCTGATGCTCGGCCAGCCCCATATCTTCGTCATCAAGCGGGTCCCAGAAGCCTCCATCGAGTATCCCTTTGCTTCCAGGTGGTTTTTCATGGGCAAGCAAACCGGGCACGCGGTCGGGGCGCTTGATTGGCTGCAAGGGCACAATCTTGACGACTTCCTGCTTCCCGCGAGACACGATCACTTCCTTGCCCGCCAGCACATCGTTGATCAGCCGGGAAAGGTGCGTTTTCGCTTCGTGGACGGACACGGTTGTCATGACTAAGTTATTTAGTCTGATTTCGATCTGTGGTCAAGCAAGCGCACGTTCGCGCACCGTCCGAAACTCGATCTTCTTGTCATACGGTGCACCCAGAATGATCCGCTGCACATACACCCCCGGCAGGTGGATCGAGTCCGGATCAAGCGACCCAACCGGCACAATTTCCTCGACTTCGGCCACGCAGATTTTCCCGCAGGTTGCGGCGGGCTGGTTGAAGTTTCGCGCGGTCTTGCGAAAGATGATGTTGCCGCTTTCATCGGCTTTCCAGGCCTTGATGATCGATAGATCGGCAAAGATGCCCCGTTCCAGAATATAATCCTGGCCGTCGAAGCTTTTCACTTCCTTGCCCTCGGCAATCTGGGTGCCGACGCCGGTCTTGGTGTAGAACCCCGGGATGCCAGCGCCGCCTGCGCGCATCCGTTCGGCAAGCGTGCCCTGCGGGCAAAATTCAACCTGAAGCTCGCCGCTCAGATATTGGCGCTCAAATTCCTTATTCTCGCCGACATAGCTCGACATCATTTTCTTGATCTGGCGCGTGCGGAGCAATTTGCCGAGGCCTTCACCGTCGATGCCCGCATTGTTGGATGCGACGGTGAGCCCCTTTACCCCAGACGCCACAATCGCGTCGATCAACCGGTCGGGCATGCCGCACAGGCCAAAACCCCCGCTAGCGATCAGCATGTCATCACGCAGCACGCCTTCAAGCGCGGCGGCGGCGTTCGGATAAAGCTTCTTCATATGAGTCTCCCGGGTTAAGAGCGCTCTAGAGGCTCAATATTGCAGCTTCAACCCCGGCCGTGCCCAGCGTGCCTTCACCAGCCGCCCAGTTCCCGAAAGCGTGATCCACGCATCGCGCATATCCGCGCCGCCAAAGCAGATGTTGGTTGTGAAGATGTCGTCAGTCGCAAAGAATTCGACCAACTCCCCCTCGGGCGAGATTACCGATATACCGCTTTCGCCAATCGTTGCGACGCAGATATTGCCGCCGGCCTCCATCCCCAGTGAATCGAAGAACTTATAACCTGCGGGCCGGTAGATCGGAATGCCGGGACCGCCGGGGCCAGCGGCGTCATCCACCTTGCCCGGCGCGATCACATTGAACGCCATCAGCCGGCATGTATAAGTTTCCGCTGCGTAAAGCCGCTTCCCGTCGGGCGAGAGGCCTACGCCATTGGGGTTGTTGGACGGGAAGATCACTTCCTCCAACTGGCTGCCATCCGCCTTGCCGTAGAAGATCCCAACGATATCATGGCAACGTGTCGAGAAATCTTGCTTGCCGTGATCGGTGAACCAAAAGCCGCCGTGCGCGTCGAACACGATGTCGTTGGGTCCGCGCAACACGCAGCCAAAATCGCCCGACTTGTAGAGGATTTCAACCGCGCCGGTATCGACGTCGATCCGTTCGATACGCCCGCCAGAATAATCCGACGCAATGCCGTGCGGCGCGATCATACCGCCTGCTTCGTTCCAATTGAAACCGCCGTTGTTGCAGCAATAGAGCTTGCCATCCGGCCCCATCGCAAGGCCGTTCGGTCCGCCGCCCGGCTTAGCGACAACGGTCTTGGTGCCATCGGGCGCAACCCGGGTGATCTGGCCCAATGCAATCTCGACCAGGATGACGCTACCATCGGGCATCGCCACGGGGCCTTCAGGAAAACGCAGCCCGTCCGTCACGAGTTCGTAAGTGGCCATCATCTCTCTCCTCGATTTCGCCGAGATCTCCGCGCTGCAGCGTCCAAACACATTGCACACTGCGCGGCGCCCGTGCAAGTGAAGCTTATGACTATCCGAAATCTGTTCGTCACCCGCTTTTACGAAGGAGCACTCGGCGATCCCGCCCTGATCGCTGATCTTGAAAAGTCCAGTCGCATCCTCGCTCAGGATGACAAAGCGGGGCGGGCCTGGGCCAAGGAGCATGGCTACCCCGGATACACGTCCTACGCGTCTCTGGCAGACCTCACCGTGCGAGATCCAGCCTTTGATGATCTCCGCCTTCTGCTCGACAAACAAGTGAAAGCATTTGCGGCGGAAGCCTATCTGGATTGCGGCAAGCTCAAGCTTGATAGTCTGTGGGTCAACATCCTGAAGCCCGGCGGGGTGCATAGCGGGCATATCCATCCGCACAGCGTGATATCAGGCACAGTTTACATCGTGTTGCCGGACGGCGCGGGGCCGTTAAAGCTGGAGGACCCCCGCCTGCCGCAGATGATGGCCGCACCGCCGCGCCGGAGCGATGCGCCTGAGGATCTCCAGACGTTCCACTATGCCACGCCCGAAGTCGGCACCGTCTTCCTGTGGGAAAGCTGGCTGCGCCACGAAGTGCCACAACGCAGCGCGAAATCCGAACGGATCAGCATAAGCTTCAATTACCGCTAAGCTGTGGCATAAGGGCGGCATGACAGATTCCCTCAAACCTGCCCGCACCGGTGGCCGCATATTGGTCGATCAATTGTTGATCCAAGGCTGTGACCGCATCTTCACCGTGCCCGGAGAGAGTTTCCTGGCGGTGCTCGACGCGCTCCACGATACGCCCGAAATCCAGACCGTGATTTGCCGGCAAGAAGGCGGTGTTGGCTTCATGGCCTGCGCGGACGGCGCGCTGACCCAACGGCCCGGCGTGGCGTTTGTAACGCGCGGCCCCGGCGCGACCAATGCCAGCATCGGCGTCCATGTCGCGATGCAGGATTCGCAACCCATGATCCTGTTTATCGGCGATGTTGACCGGGGAATGAGGGACCGGGAAGGGTTTCAGGAGGTCGATTTCAGCGCGATGTTCGCCCCGCTGGCCAAGCTCGTGCTCCGGATTGATGACGCGCGGCGCATACCGGAATATGTGGCGCGGGCCTATTCGGTGGCGGTGTCGGGCAGGCCAGGCCCGGTGGTGATTGCGCTGCCAGAGGATATGCTGTGCGATGTGGTGGACGCGGTGGACCGGCCAAGGGTGCCCGAAATATGGCAGGCCCCTTCCGCGTCCCGCCTCGCATGGCTTGAACAATGTTTGCATGATGCTGAGCGGCCCATTGCTATCATCGGCGGGGCAGGCTGGACGCCGGGTGCCGCGGCGTCCTTTCAAGCATTTGCAGAAAGGTGGGGAATCCCGGTGGCGTCGGCGTTCCGCCGTCAGGATGCGATGGCGAACGACAGCGCGGTGTGGGCTGGCAATCTCGGCTACGGTCCCAATCCCAAACTCATCGCCCGGATCAAGGCGGCAGACCTCATCCTGGCTGTTGGCGCACGCTTGGGGGAGGCAACGACAGACGGTTATAGCCTGATCACGCCGGATCATCCCGGGCAAGTGCTGGTGCAAGTTCATCCCGACGCGGATGAGTTCAACCATGTCTACCGTGTCGATGTACCTATCTGCGCCTCCGTGACCGAGTTTGCAGCACATGCCGCCGCCACTGTTGTGCCCGATCAAAAGCGGCGGCTGAAGGTAAACGGGCCGCTGCCCTTCACCTCGGGTGCAGAAGCCCACTCCGAATGGCGCGCCTGGAACACCCCCACCCCCTTCGACACGCCGCTCGATCTCGGCATGTGCGTGGCGGCAATGCACGAGCGACTGCCTGCTGACACGATCATCTGCAACGGCGCAGGCAATTTCTCCGGCTGGTGGCACCGTTACTGGCCCTACGGCGGACCCGGCACCCAGCTGGCCCCGACAGCGGGAGCAATGGGATACGGCCCGCCCGCCGCCGTCGCTGCGAGCCTGCGCCATCCCGACCGCTGTGTCATAGCGCTCGCCGGGGACGGTGATTTCATGATGAATGGTCAGGAACTGGCCACCGCCATTCAGTTTGGATGCAGCCTGCTTGTGCTGATCATAGACAATGGCAGTTACGGCACCATCCGCATGCATCAGGAACGCGAATATCCTGCGCGCCTTTCCGGCACGACGCTCCAGAATCCAGACTTCGCCGCGCTTGGCCGGGCGTATGGCGCTTGGGCGGAGACGGTGGAGATGACCGCAGATTTCGCGCCCGCGCTGGACCGGGCGATGGCGCAACCCGGTGTTCGCCTGCTCCACCTCAAAACCGATGTGGAGCGGATTTCAGCAGGCACCACGATCGGGGCGCTGCGAGGCCGGACATGAAGCATCTGATGCTTGCCCTCGCGCTGATCGTCGCGCCAGCTCTCCCGGCGGCTGCACAAACCGACCGCGCGGCGCTCGCCGCTGCGCTCCAACCGCTTGCCGATAAGGGGAGCGGGGAGGCGCTCTATCACCTCGGGATGATGCGCCAACTCGGGATCGGCGGGGATCAAGACCCGGCGGCGGCCTTCGATCTGTTCAAACGCGCCGCAGAGGCGGGCGACCCGCTCGGCAGTTACGAATATGGGGATTATTTCGCCAAGGGCGATAGCGTCTATGTCGCGGCGGACCCCGCTGAAGCACTTAAATACAAGCTGATCGCGGCGGAGGCGGGCTATGCGCTTGCCCAATATGACGTGGCGCGGCTCTATTTTGATCGGGATGACACGGATAATGCGCTCGAATGGCTGACCCGGTCTGCCCAGCAAGGCCATGCCGATGCACTGCGCGCGCTGGCATCGCTGCACAATAGCGATGCCATCCCCAAGGACGGCGCGCGCACTTACGCTTATTACACGCTCTACCTGCGCCAATTGGCCGCGCCCACCGAGAAGCAAGCCGGCTGGCTAACGACCTTCGCCGCCACTCTGCCGCCTGAGGACATCGAGCGCGGCAAGAAAATCGTGGACGATTGGAAGATTGATGTCAGCCCGCTCACGGCCAAGGCGGCCAGCGGTTTGCGGGCGGCGGTCAGTCTGGTCACACCACCAGCACGGACCAGGCTCAAGTCCAAATCAGCGGCGAAGCCCAAAGTTAAGCGCTGAACTTGTGGATCACGGAGCCGCAGAAACGCGACACCTGCATTTTCAGAACGACCGCTCCTGCCGCACCCGCCGGTAAACCACCGTCGTTCCCGGTGGGAAATCGACCTCCCCCATATGCTCAAACCCCAGTTTCGCCGCTACGCTTGCCGATGCGACATTCGCCGGATCAATGATGCAGCGGATTTCGGGCGCCGCGAGCGTGCTATCTGCCCATGCCAGCACAGCGGCCATCGCCTCGGTCGCGATGCCCTTGTTCCAAGCGTCAGGGATGAAGGCCCAACCGGCTTCGGGATAGCCGCGAAGTTCAGCAAGGCCGCGTTCAAACTGGGCAAGGCCGCCGGTGCCGAGGAAGATGCCGCTCGCCCGGTCGATGATCGACCAATAGCCGTAGCCGAGCAGCGCCCAAAGGCCTGCCGCCGCGCTGAACTTTCCCCAGCTTTCGTTGCGGGTGCGGGGTTGGCCGCCGATGTAGGTGGTCAGCTGCGGATCAGCCCAAGCGGCTGCATAAGCTTCCCAGTCATCCAGCGACGGTGCGCGGAGGATCAGGCGTGCGGTCGTCAGGGTTGGGGCTTGCTGTGTTATCGCCATGCCTCAAGCGTATCAGGCGGCCAGCCCCACTGGCAAGCGGGCGGCTTCATATTCGCTATCGACGGTGCCAATCAGATAGCGATCATCATGGTTCCAAGGATGGAAACCGGGCAGGAAGAAGGTTGACCACGCCGGGATCAGGCGGCGGACAATGCCGGGGCTGCCGAACATGAACCAGAGGATGCGCGCATGCAGGCCTGCGACGGTGATGCCGTCCTGCGCCAACAAATCGAGCATCCCGCGATACCGGTTCGGCCAAAATTTGGTGGTGACGATCAGCATCATCAGGCTCTTCACCTTCCACCGTTTCCAGCGGGTCCAATCCTTGGTCGCGTGGAGCCAGGTGTCATAAGCGACGCCTTTATGCTCAATCTCTTCAATCGCGTGCCAGCGCCACAGATTGCGGCTCTCGTCATCAGCGCCGGCAAAGTGAACGGCTTCCTTGACGAACTGCTGCGCCATGATTGCGGTATAATGTTCGAGCGCCATCGTGACCGCCAGATTGAGGATTTCCGGGCGACCCTTGGTCATCTCCAGCGATTGCGTGACCGAGGTTTCCAGCCGCGAAATGTCATAGCCCGCGTCAGCCACACGGTTGTTGAAGGCGATATGTTCGCGGCCGTGAACAACCTCTTGCTGGATGAACACCCGGATTTCGGCGGCGAGCTTGGCATCAGCACCGTCGCGAAAAGCCTTGACGCTTTCGATGAAAAAAGCTTCGCCGCGCGGGAACGTTACGGAAAGCGCATTGTAGAAAGCCGTTGCAATCGGATCGCCACCAAGCCACCAGCGCTTCTGGGTCTGGCCACGGCCAAAACGCCGGTCACGCGGGGTGATGGTCAGGTCCGCGGGGGATTTGGACAAAGTGGCAAAAGTCATCGGTTGATTCTCCTGAAGTAGGGTTGATTTAGGAATAACTTACAACAATGTCAATAGTGAAGAAACGCCTGAGCCCTGAAGCAAGCCGGACGGCTGCGCTGGATTCGGCACGCGATTTGCTGATCGAATCGGGGCCGCAAGCGGTGACGCTCAAAGCAGTCGCGGGGAGGATGGGGCGGACCCACGCCAATCTGCTCCACCATTTCGGGTCTGCCGCTGAACTGCAGATGGCGCTTGCGGATCGTCTCGCCAAGCAAGTGTGCGCCACAATTGGTGAAGTTGTGCTCAAGGCGCGGTTGGGGGAGGCCGATCCCCGCCTGATTGTGGACATGACCTTTGACGCCTTTGACGAACAAGGTGCCGGCGCGCTCGCCACCTGGATGATTCTCACCGGGAATGAAAATGCGCTCAACCCGATTGTCGACGCGATTCACAATCTGATTGATCAACTGGGTGAGGGGCATGAAGACCGGCTGATGCACGAAGATACACTCACCCTTGTGCTGATGGCGATGGGCGATTCGCTGCTCGGCGCCCCACTGGCAAAGGCGCTGGGGCTGCCGCGCGACACCGCTCGGGAAACTGCGCTGCGTCAGTTGATGAACTCACCCGGCGTCGTCGCGCGGCTGGGGCTTTGAGCCAGTCCGCCCGGTTTGTTCTGACGCGCTCAAACTGGCTCTAGACAGCGGTATTGGTTTCGCTATGAAACCGATATGTCTTTGCCATCACCCCTTTTCGACCGCCTGCGGCTTCCTGTCATGGGCTCTCCCCTCTTCATTGTTTCCGGCCCAGAACTGGTGATTGCCCAGTGCAAGGCGGGGATCGTCGGGTCTTTCCCGGCGCTCAACGCGCGGCCGCAGTCGATGGTTGATGAATGGCTCCACCAGATCACCGAGGAACTGGCGACGTGGAACCGCGAACATCCGGACCGCCCAGCGGCGCCCTATGCGGTCAACCAGATCGTCCATAAATCAAACGACCGGCTCGATGCCGACGTCGCCACCTGTGCCAAGTGGCAAGTGCCGATCACAATTACCTCGCTTGGCGCCCGCGAAGATCTGAACACCGCCGTCCACAGCTGGGGCGGCATTGTTCTCCACGATGTGATTGATGATCGCTTCGCCCACAAGGCCATCGAGAAAGGCGCGGACGGGTTGATCCCCGTCGCGGCGGGCGCGGGCGGCCACGCTGGACGGCTTTCCCCCTTTGCCTTCATGCAAGAATTGCGCAGCTGGTTTGACGGGCCGATTGCGCTTTCCGGGGCCATTGCCTGCGGCCATTCGATCCTTGCCGCCCAAGCGATGGGGGCAGATCTTGCCTATATCGGATCACCGTGGATCGCGACCAAAGAAGCCAACGCCACCGATGGCTATAAGAACGGCATCGTCGAAGGCCGCGCGGCGGACATCGTCTATTCCAGCCTGTTCACCGGCGTCCACGGCAATTATCTGCGCGGCTCAATCGAGGCCAATGGGATGGACCCGGACAATCTGCCCGAAGGCGATCTCAAGACAATGAACTTTGGCTCGGGCGGCAATACTGAGGCCAAAGCGTGGAAAGACATCTGGGGATCAGGCCAAGGCATCGGCGCGGTAACCGCCGTTGAAAGCGTTGCAGAGCGGGTTGATCGACTCGAAGCGGAATATCGCGTGGCCAAAGCAGAACTCGCCGCAAAGACGGAGCGGTTTTAGAGCGACGTGCTCTAAATCAGTATCGCCGTCATGCTGAACTGGCTTCAGCATCCATGCTGCATTTCAACCGATCGGTCCAAGCGGCACGATGGACCCTGAAACAGCGACCCGCTGGGAGCCAGGGTGACGACGTGGTTCACATTTCAAGCACCAGGCTCAAACCGTCAAGTCCGCTCATTTTGGTTTTTTCTCATCACCGTCTTTGTCGCCGGGTTCCTCGATCAGGCTGCCATCCCCGGTCGCTTTCGCCCTTTTAAGTTGGTCCGCCAGTTTGCGGACCGCGTCCCGATTCTCGCCACCGTGTGGAGAATTTGAGAGGGGGGCGAGAG
>JBJOLA010000018.1:0-9976 GCA_046045815.1 Pseudomonadota bacterium | reverse complement strand
TCGATGTCACCAATGAGCGGCACGTTCGCTTTATGGGCATGATCGGCGATGGGATGGCGGTTGATCGGCACACCAGGAGAAACCACAACGCCGTCAAAACCAGTGAGATCTATCGTCAGCGGATCGGCGAGGGTGACCCCCGGCCCCACCGCTGCGCGCGCCGCCTCATTGCTATCCCACGCGACAACCTCTGCCCCGCTTGCGACAAGCGCCTCCACCGTCGCAAGGCCAGACCGTGCCAGCCCGAGAACCGCATAGCGTTTGCCGCGAAAGGCGGAGCTTGTGATCACCGCAGCTTCAACGTTGAAAGGCCCGCGAGTGCAAGCACAAAGGCGACAATCCAGAAACGGATCACGACGGTCGGCTCTGCCCAGCCGAGCTGTTCAAAGTGATGATGGATCGGGGCCATGCGGAACACCCGCCGCCCCGTGCGCTTGAACCAGAACACTTGAATGATCACCGACAGCGCCTCGACGACAAACAACCCGCCAATAATGGCCAGCACGAATTCATGCTTTGCCGTGACTGCAATCGTGCCGAGAACACCGCCAAGCGCGAGGCTGCCCGTATCGCCCATAAACACCGCAGCGGGCGGCGCATTAAACCACAGGAAGGCGAGGCCCGCGCCGACAATCGCCCCGCACAGGATCGTCAGGTCACCCGCTCCTTTGACATAAGGAATGCCCAGATAGCCCGCATATTTCACGTTGCCGACGAGGTAGGCGATCAGCATGAACGCGATGCAGGCGATGATCACCGGCATCGTCGCAAGACCGTCCAGCCCGTCAGTCAGGTTCACCGCATTCCCGAACGCGACGATCACAGTCGCGGCAAAAGCGACATAAAACCAACCAAAGTCCGCGACCGGCCCCTTGACCAGTGGCAGATAGAGTTCCGTGCCTGAAAACCGCGTGATCATCGTTACCGCAAGTGCTGCGATAAAGAATTCAAACATCAGGCGAACCCGGCCCGAAACGCCCTTATGGCTGCGCTTCTTGACCTTGTCATAATCGTCCATGAAGCCGACAAGGCCAAAACCCATCATCACGAAGATGCAGGCCCAGACATATTCGTTGCGCATGTCCATCCACAGCAACAGCGAAATGCTGACGGAGGTCAGGATCATCAGCCCGCCCATCGTCGGCGTGCCGACCTTTGCGAGATGGGTTTGCGGGCCATCATCGCGGATCGGCTGCCCTTTGCCTTGGCGCACACGGAGCCAGCCGATGAACCGCGGCCCAATCAACAGGCCAATGATCAGCGACGTCGCGACCGCTCCACCCGTCCGAAACGACAGATAGCGGATCAGGTTCAGCGCCCCTGGAAAATGGAGATATTCGGCAATCAGATACAGCATCAGCTTTGTCCGCCTGTCAGCGCGACGACGATTTGGCCCAGACCAATCGCGTTCGACCCTTTGATGAGAATGGCATCGCCCGGTTCAATCAGCTTTTCAAGCAAATCGCGGGCGGCACCGGCGTCGGCGCAATGCACAGTTTTAACCTTGCCCTCAAGCGCTGCGGCGAGGGGCTCCATCCCCGAGCCGACCAGCAGTGCAAAATCGACGCCCGCTGCCACGATGGGATTGGCAAGGCTGGCATGGAGGGCGGCGCTGTCTGCCCCCAATTCCCGCATCGCACCGAGCACGGCGATCTTGCGTGTCGCTTCGGCATTGCCCAACACGGCCAGCGTTGCCGCCATTGATGTCGGGTTCGCGTTGTAGCTTTCGTCGATCAAGAGCGCATCGCCACCGCCAGCTTTGATCCGGTGTTGAGCACCGCGGCCAACCAGCCCCTCAAAATCCGCCAGTGCTAGGCCCGCAGCGGCAAGGTCACCCCCGACAGCATGAACAGCGCCAAGCACCGCCAGCGCGTTCGATACCCAATGATCGCCGGGTTGTGACAACGTGAAGCTCAACTCCACACCGGGAAGCGCAACCGAAATCATCGTGCCACCTGCCACCGCAATCGCGTCAATCGCTCGAACATCGGCGCCTTCTCCGCGCCCAAAAGTCAAGATATGGGCGGCATAAGGCTTGGCATGGCCGATCAGCCGGTCCCGGTACGGACTGTCAAACGGAATGATCGCCGTTCCACCGGGCTCAAGGCCTTGGAATATCTCCCCCTTGGCATCGGCGATGGCTTCGACGGAATCGAAAAACTCGATATGCGCCGCCGCAACGGTGGTGATGAGGGCCACATCGGGCCGCACCAGCCGCGTCAATTCGGCGAGTTCGCCCGCGTGGTTCATCCCCATTTCAAACACGCCGAAAGCGCTGTCTGCTGGCATCCGGGCGAGGCTGAGTGGAACCCCGGTATGATTGTTATAGCTTTTGACCGAGCGGTGCACCGCTCCCTTGTTGCCTCGCGCCAATGCAGCCGCGAGCGCTTCCTTTGTGCCCGTCTTGCCGACTGACCCGGTGACGCCGACGATCTTGGCCGCCGCGCGCGCCCGCGATGCGATCCCAAGCGCATTCAACGCCTTGGTGGTATCTGAAACAAGAATATGCGGATGCACATTATGTTCAGAGGTGATCGCCCCCGCCGCCCCTTGCGCAAATGCGCCGTCGAGAAAACGATGTCCGTCGGTCGTCTCTCCCTTAAGCGCGATGAACAGATCGCCTGGCCCAACCTCGCGACTGTCAAACGCAACACCGCTGACCTCGAAGCTGTCTGATGCGATCCCGCCCACCGCTTGGGCGATGTCCTGAGATGTCCAAAGCGCGCTCATGCCGCACATTCCCGCGCGACCGTCACATCATCAAAAGGCAGCACGCGGTCGCCAACGATCTGGCCTTGTTCATGTCCTTTGCCCGCGATGAGCACGATGTCATCCGCGCCTGCCATCGTGATGGCGGCAGAGATTGCTTCACGGCGCCCACCCAAGTTAGTCGCGCTGGGGCATCCTTGCATGATCGCCGCCCGGATAAGCGCGGGGTCCTCACTGCGTGGATTATCATCCGTAACAATCACAACATCGGCATCGCGCGCGGCGATTTTGCCCATTTCTTTACGCTTGCCGCTGTCCCGGTCTCCCCCGGCCCCGAAGACCAAGATGATCTTGCCCTTTGCGTGCGGGCGAAGCGCGGCAATGGCGGCCTCCAACGCGTCCGGAGTATGCGCATAGTCGACATAGACTGGAGCACCAGCCCGATTGATCACTGCCCGTTCAAGCCGCCCGCGCACTGGCTGAAGGCGGGACAGGTTCGCCAGCGTCGCCGTCACATCCCCGCCGGTTGCAATTACCAGCCCGGCAGAAACCAATGCGTTGGCAGCTTGATAGGCGCCGATCAGCGGCAGTGAAACTTTGTGAGTTTTACCTTCGGCTTCCACCATCATGATTTGGCCAAGCTGTGATGTTTCGCGCGACACCAGCCGAAGCTCTTCACCCTTTTCGCCAACCCGCAAAAGCGTGAGGCCCCGCTCCCGCGCGAGATTGATCACGGTGACCGCCTTTGGATCATCGGCCCAGATCACCGCCGTCCCGTCGTCCGCAATCACCTCAGAGAATAGTCGCAACTTCGCGGTCAGATAATTGGCCATGTCGCCGTGATAATCGAGATGATCGCGGCTGATGTTGGTAAAAGCGCCCGCCTTCACCTGCGGCCCTTCGGCCCGGTATTGGTGAAGGCCGTGGCTCGACGCCTCATAGGCCACATGGGTAACGCCTTCGCGTTGCAAGCCGCCCATGTTGGCAAGGAAGGTCGCAATGTCCGGCGATGTCAGGCCGGTCTTCACCTGCTCATCAGGGGTCGTTACGCCGAGTGTCCCGATCGACGCCGCACTATAGCCGCAAACCCGCCACAACTGACGCGTCATTTCAACGCAAGATGTCTTCCCGTTCGTTCCGGTGACCGCGACGATCGTTTCAGGAAAAGGCGCAAAAAACTGCGCGGCAAGCAAGGCAAATGCACGGCGAGGATCGTCGGAGATGATGTGAACTGCGCCGTCAACCTGGGCCTGATGCCGAGCCACGATGGCGACCGCCCCTGCTGCTATCGCCGCTGCAATGAAATCCTCACCGTTGACAACATTACCCTGAAACGCGCCGAACACGGTCCCCGGGGCGACCTTGCGGTGATCAATCGCGAAGGCGGTAACGTTCGTTGCATCTTCATTTCCGAGAAGCGCCCCCAGCCGCATCAACGCTCCCCCTTCGGTTTCCAAAGGAGCGGCATCATGTCCGACAGATCAACCTCACGGCTGCTGTCGGGATAGACGCCGAGCATCGGCCCGGTGCGCGCGATCACCTTTGAAACGACGGGCGCGGCCGTCCAAGCGGCGGTAGTCTGTCCTGCAGAGATGGCACTTCCTTTTGGCGAATCGAGCATCGCAATTACCACATATTTGGGGGCATCCATCGGAAAAACGCCCGCAAAGGTTGAGACGTTGACGGTCTTGGAATAGCCGCCGACCCCCGGCTTTTCTGCTGTGCCCGTCTTGCCCCCAACGCGGAAGCCAATCGCCTCAGCTTTTTTGCCAGTGCCTTCAGTCACGACCATACGGAGCAACTGACGCATGATCCGGCTGGTGTTCTCAGAGATGATACGTCGACCCTTGGCACCTTGGCCGGGTGCGACCTTCATCAGCGTTGCGGGGCGCCAAATGCCGCCATTGACCAACGACGCATAGGCACTGGCCAGGTGAAGCGGCGTTACAGCGATACCGTGCCCGTAAGCCACCGTCATCGTTGTGACACGGCCCCAATATTGCGGCCAAAGCGTGCCGCCCCGTTCGCGGAGTTCGATATGGGGTGGTTCGTGGAAGCCGAGCTTGTTGAACATCGCCTCGGTTTTGGCTTGACCCAATTCATCAGCAATCCGTGCGGTGGCGATATTGGAACTATGGACCAAAGTTTCAGGCACGTTAAGCCAGCGGCGCTGCGGATGATCATCACTAATTTTGAACTGGCCGATCGAAATCGGTGCAGTGGCATCATAGCGTCGCGCGAGGTTGGTGATCGTCCCCGTATCAATGGCGTTGGCCATTGTGATTGGTTTGAATGTCGATCCAAGCTCGTAAACACTCTGGGTTACATTGTTTCGGAGCGATTGCGGATCGGCCTGGCCAATCTTGTTGGGATTGAAAACCGGCAGGGAGACCATCGCGATGACCTCACCCGTATGGACGTCAAGCACGAGGCCCGTCGCGCCTATCGCCCGCAGATCAACCATTGCGGCCGAAAGTTCGCTTTCCATCGCCGCCTGAACGCGGCTATCGATTGAGAGGGCAACGGGCGTTGACCGCGAGAAGGGATCAGTGAGGCGGTCATTCAATACCCGCTCCATCCCCATCACGCCCTTGCCTTCAAAGCTTGTATAGCCAAGCACGTGGGCGGCGAGCGTTGTCTGCGGATAGAGGCGCTCGGGTTCGCGCGCATAGGCCATCGCCGGTTCACCCAGCGCGTTTACCGCCGCGACCAGTTCGGGCATCGCGCGGCGACGCAGATAGACAAAAGTGACGCCGGATTTGAGGATCGCAAGATATTGCTCCTCGGTCCGCTCTGGCATCAGCCGCGCAAGCTGCGGCGCGATGACGGCAGGATCACCGAGCAGCTTGTTGGGATGCACGCCAACCGACCAAGCCTCAATCGTCCGCGCGAGCACCGCACCGTTACGGTCCACAATATCGCCGCGCGCGACAATGCCTGCAGCCTTCGACGGATCAGACACTGTGTTTTCCGTGATCAAGCTCATCGCGATGATCCGGCCCGCAATCACCAGCCCGACCGCCATGAACACCAGCATCAAGAGCATCAGCCGCTGATGCGCGAGCGCCGTCGACTGTTGCCGCCGCCCGGCGTGCCGTGTCCGTTGCGGGCGAGCGACCAGCGTTGTCACAGTTTGGGTTTGCTCCGCGCTTTAGTGTCAGAGCTTGTGCCGCGTGCAACCTCTTTGGCCGCCGCGCTGTGCAACGCATCCCGGTCCAGCATCGCCACACGTTCCGGCTTTGTGAGCCTTGCTAAGGGATGAGCGTCAGGCGCGATCGCGGCTTGGACAGCGCGGTCTTGCTTCGTCAGCGCGACAGGCTTGGGCGCGACGGCGACGGCAGCAATCTGTCGAATAATCGTCGGCTTTGGCGCGCTTTCGGCTTCGGCTTGCTTTTCGGGCGTGGCGAGAACGGCGAGCATCGCAGGCGGGGGTGCCGCCGTTTTGCCGCCAAGATCGCTGGAGCGGATCGACGCCAGCGATGCCTCACTCCTCAGATATTGTTTCGCTTGCGGCGCAGAGAGCGAGAGCAGCTGATCCCCGTTCCACCGTTCAAGCTGGCGGAGGCTGGCGCGCGTACCCATCTCTGTTTGCAGCTGGCGAATGTCGCGCTTCGTCGACGCGATCTTACGGTCAACCTCTTCGAGCCGACCGCGCTCCGATGCGACTTGCAGGGAAATAAGATACAGCATCGTGGCGGCACCGGCAACGCCGACGACCCACCCGACGGAACGAAATCGTTGAGCAATCATGACTGACCCTTCCCGGACATGCCCCAAGCTGGAGCAGCGGTGCGGCGGGCAACCCGCAAGGTCGCCGAACGCGCACGGGGGTTGCGGGCGATTTCAGCGGCATCCGCGCGCACGGCCTTGCCAACGCCTTCAAAGCTCGGCGCGGGGTGGGCCGAAACTTGGGCAGGCATATGACGAGAAGCGCCGGGGTTGGCGCCGCTCCGTTCACGCAGGAAACGCTTCACGATCCGATCCTCAAGGCTGTGAAAGGTGACGACCGCGAGCCGACCGCCCGGCTTGAGCGCCTGTTCTGCGGCTTCGAGACCGCCTTCCAACTCTTCCAGTTCCCGGTTGATGTGGATGCGGATCGCTTGGAATGTCCGCGTTGCGGGATCCTTCTTATCGCCGTCCCGCCAGCCGGTTGCACGGCGGACGATCCGGGCAAGCTCCCCCGTTCGTGCTATCGGACGCGCCTCGACGATGGCATGCGCGATGCGCCGCGATTTGGGTTCATCGCCGTACTGATAGATGATGTTGGCAATGTCAGCTTCGTCAGCTGTGTTGAGGAAATCAGCCGCGCTTTCGCCCGATTGCTCCATCCGCATATCAAGTGGACCGTCCGACTGGAAAGAAAAACCGCGCTCTGCTTGATCCAATTGCATTGAAGACACGCCGATATCCAGCGTGATGCCGTCAACCGGCGCCTCGACAACCGAAGCGATGCGCGAGAAGCGATCCTGCACCAAAGTCAGATGATCAGGCATATCGGCGCGGGCAGCAGCTATAGCGTTTGGATCCCGGTCAAAGCCGATCACCTCAGCGCCCGCTGCAATCATAGCGCGGCTATAGCCACCGGCACCGTAGGTGCCATCAACATGGCGTTCGCCCGGGGTAATGGCGAGGGCCGCGATCACTTCATCAAGCAAAACAGGGGTGTGCGCGGGGTTCATGCCAGCCCCTTCTGCTTGAGGTGCCACGCGACGAGCCGCTTGGCACGGTCGGGTGCACGAGGGCTTTCGAGCAATTTGGCGGGGTTCCAAATCTCGAAATAGTCAAGCGCACCGGCAAAGAACGCCCAATCACCAAGGCCGCTAATGTCCTTCAGGAAGGCCGGCAGGATGAAACGTCCGCTGGCATCGAAAGAGGCGGGTTCAGCCGAGACAAGGGCTGCGCGCCGGGCCATCGACATGTCAAAATCGCGGTCTTTTTCGCGCTCGAAGCTACGATCCGCATTGATCTGATCACGGAGAAGGTTGACCCAGCCGCGATCAAAACCGATCAGGCAGGATTCGTCTTCGTGAAGATCAACGAACACCCGCTTTTCGGCGCTGTTGGTTTCGAGTTGGCCGCGCAGATCAGCGGGAATCGCCACCCGGCCCTTAGCGTCAATCGCCTGTAGCGCATAACCAATATAGGCTTCCCGCTCGCTCAACACCCATTTCCCAACCCAAAAACGCGGCGGGCAAAATTCGTCTCCTGTCGCAAACCGGCATCCCGGCGCTGCGAATCAACAGATGAGAATCAGGACAACCCCGCCCAATGACTATCGGCTGGTTAACAGGGGCACGTCAGGGAAACAACGGGAAAATCGGGGTAAAGTGGGGAAATGTTGCATATTTGTGGTAGTTGGAAGGTCAAAATCCGGATTTCACAGAATTTGTTCAATATATGTTCTAAGCACTCCTGTCTCTTTCGAATCGTGCGCCCTATTTATCGCGAGTCGAGTCGCGACAATAAGCCAAGGATTGCGCGATCATTTGCGACGCCCGATTCCGCCCATAAGCGTTCGTCGAGCAGATCAGCATCGGCCACCAGTAACGCATGGCCCTTGCCAATTTGACAGTCAGCAAGGTGGCCGCCCGCCGCAACGGCGCAAGCAGCACCGGTGGCGACCCAGCGACCAGGGCTGACCACAGCGACAGGCGCACCCGCCAGCGTTACGTTTTGAATTTCCGACGCCCGCGTGTCCGTCAAATTCAACTCTATTCCCCAGTGGCTATACAGCGGATCCAGCAGATCCACGAGTGGTGCGCGCCGGTGATCCCCAATTGGCAATCTGCTTGGCCATCTCAAAGTCGGATCAGCAAAGACCAAAACCTTGCCCCCGCCCCGCACCCAGGCATCAATCGCGACCAATTCGTCCCCTGCCAAAGCCCGGGGCTGAGCCAAAATCAGCAGCGGCGCACGCGCCAATGTAGCCGCGTCGAGCCGGTCTAGGGGAATGACTTTCCGGGTTTCGCCAAGACGTCGGATAATTGCCGCGCGCTGATCACCGCCCTGCAGCACGATTTGCGGCCCGCCCTCGCCCCAGAACAGCGGCAATCCTGTCATCACCGAAACGGCGGACTGCGGCGCGGGGGGTACAGGCTGGCAAGCCGCGAGCAAGAACGCCGCGGCCAAAGCCAGTGTTGCTGCTATTTTTGAACGGGTGCGGTTTCGTTGGCGGCCCCCGGGGCGACGCCCAGATGGGCCAGCGGTTCGTCCGTTTCGGCCTTCGCCTGCGCCGCATTCTCCGTCGTGTTCGAAAGCGCTAAAGTGCCAGCCCGGTTGAATAGTGCAGTTGCCAGAGCGACAATCAGCAACACAACAGCCAGCCCCGTCAGCCCGACGCGAATCCGCTGCATCCGTTCCTGACGGTCGTTTCCGTTTGAAATGCGCCCCGCGTCTATTTTTGACATCAAGTCCTTGTAACTCAATCGTTTGCAAGAGTCGATTGCCGATCAACCCGCTTCCAACCAGTCGAACACCGGCAGCCCTTTGCTCCGGAGCCAATCCGGATTGTAGAGCGATGAAAGATAGCGAAAGCCTGTATCACACAGGATTGTGACCACCGTTTTGCCCGGCCCCATTTGTTTGCCCAGAGCCACCGCGCCCGCGACGTTGATGCCGGACGATAGGCCGAGGCACAGCCCCTCCTCCTTCATCAGGCGCGAAACCCAGTGGAGGCCCTCTTCATCCGAAATCCGGAATTGGGTATCAATTGGCGCGCCATCAAGATTGGCGGTAATCCGCCCCTGTCCGATCCCTTCTGCAACCGACGTGCCTTCGGCCTTCAGTTCACCGTGCGCATAATAATTGTACAGCGCCGCGCCGTGCGGATCGGTAAGCGCGATGACGATGGCGTCATTGTGGGCCTTAAGCCCAAGCCCGACGCCCGCAATCGTGCCGCCCGTTCCCGCAGCGCAGGTGAAACCGTCCACCTTGCCGCCGGTCTGTTCCCAAATTTCTTCAGCCGTGCCGTGGATATGCGCCTTGCGATTGGCGATATTGTCAAACTGATTGGCCCAAACCGCGCCGGGCGTTTCCTCCGCAATCCGGCGTGAGGTGTGGACGAAATGCCCGGGGTTCGAAAACGGCGCAGGCGGCACCAGCACCAGTTCTGCCCCCAGCGCCCGCAGCGTATCCATCTTTTCCTTGGACTGGCTATCGGGCATGACGATGATTGTCTTATACCCCTTGGCATTGGCGACGAGCGCGATCCCGATCCCGGTATTCCCGGCCGTACCTTCAACAATCGTCCCGCCCGGCAGCAACACGC
>JBJOLA010000012.1:0-4498 GCA_046045815.1 Pseudomonadota bacterium | reverse complement strand
TGGCGCGACATGGCGAGATCGGGGCAATCGAGCTGGAGCTGAAATCCTGATGCCGCAATCGCCTCATATTCCGGCGTCATCGCGGTGACGAGATCGGCGAGATAGGCTTCGTGGCTGGGATAATAGACATTGGGCTGGAACGCCGTGATGAGGCCAGGGGACGCCGCGTTCAAAAAGCCCTTCGCATGCTTTCCGGCCATCGCTTTGGTGAAACGATTGATATCTTCGTGGCACGGATCAAGATTGACCAGCTTCACTTCGCCCGAACAGGCCGCGCGAACAAACTCCTGCGCGCCCATGATCGCTGCCTGTTTCTCTCTGAATTCCGGGAGAGGGGCCAAATCGAGCGCCGGCTTGCGCGGAACGTCACCACCAAAGCCTGACAGGCGCTCGGTGATATATGTTGAATAGCCCACCTTGCCGATTTCGCCATCGCTGACCACAGAGACGCCCGCCGCGATCTGATCTTCCACAGCTTTATCCACAGCCTTTTGCACAAGCGCGTCAAAGGCCGCAATGTCGTATGGTTCGCCGTGATCACGCGCGAGGAGCAGGGGAACAAGCTCTTCGCCCCGAGGAAGGCTGCCGACATGTGTGGTTTCGATAGATTGGCCCAAGGTTTCTCTCCTGTTAGTATGTAGCACATACAAATCTATATTGGCTTTTTGTGCAAGAGGCTTAGGTTGGCATTCGTACCGAGGAGAGTGAAATGGCCGATCTGCCACAACAAATATCCAGCCAAATCCAATATCTGTTGCCCAGCTCGACGGTCAATCGCCGTTTCTGGGCACCGGGCGAAGAACTAAACACGGGAACTTATGCGCCCTACGACGTGACGATTCGCAATGCCCGCACTGCGCCCGCGCCGTTCACGCTGGATGATCACGGCTTTTGCCTCGGCCATCATCATAGCGCCATCACTGACTGGTCTACCGAATATGGCCCGAATTCAGCTTATGCCCAGGAAGTGATCGAGGTTGCCAAACGGCTGTCGGGCGCGGATTTGGTCATCCCAATGAGCGGGCAGATTCGTTCCTCAGGCCAGACCGGCGCAATCATTCAACCGCCTGCGGGTGAGGCCCATGTCGACTTTACCTCAAAAACGGCGAACCGCGCCGCTGCGGGGATGTACGCGGCCCATGTGCCTGACGGTCCCGGCTATGATCGCTTCATTGCGTTCAGCCTGTGGCGCGCGCTTTCTCCGCCGCCGCAGGATTGGCCACTTGCACTTTGTGAAGGGCGAAGCGTGCGCGATGACGAGGGAACCCACAACACCAAGGTTGACGTTGACGTGATCCCGGCCGGCGACGCTTTGTTCGCCGAAATTCCTGGCGAAGAAAATATGGTTGCCGCCACGATCTTTAGGCATTCTCCAGACCACCGGTGGTGGTATTTCCCGGACATGTCTGCTGACGAAGTGATCTTCATCAAATTCTACGACAGCGATCAAAGCAAAGCGTGGCGAGCACCGCACACGGCCTTCCATGATACGACCCGGCCCGACGCGTTGGAGCGCCAGTCGATGGAGTATCGTGCCATTGCTTATTTTTCGAAGGATAAGGGGTGAGCGGGTAGACGCGAAATTCATCACGCGCCAAACCGGTCGAAGCGGGCCTACACCGCCCTCAGCATCGCCGCATTATCCTCGATCATCTGACGGACAGAACGCGGTTTGACCCCGGTCAATAGTTCCACATCTCCCGTGCAGATGTCGAGCCAGCCCTCACGGATCGAGCGTTCAAAGCTGACCATGTCATCACTGTTCCACGGGATACCCGCAACCGATTGATCATCCACTGGTTCGCGCGGAATGCCCATGGCATCGAACATCGCATACATGCCGTCATCATCGGTTTCGACAAGCGCAATGGGACGACCTGTAATCTCGTTCATCATTGCGCACACCTCGGCGAAACTCTCGCGATTGGGGCCAGTGATCTGATAAGCTCGATTTTCGTGGCCAGAGCCCGTCAACACCGCAACCGCGCTGTTCACGCAGTCATCGCGCCAGACCATGGCTTCCTTTGCGCCCTTGGTGCTCGTCATCCAGACGCCAGACGCAATGAAGCCCGGCCCGGCATTGAGGATCATGGCATCGGCATAGTGGGCATCGCGAAGCATCGTCCACATCATGCCGCTCGCCTTGATCAGTTCCTCGGTCTCACGGTGGTCAAGCGTCACGATGGCGGGGTTTTCGGGGCTGATATCCACGAAGCTAGTGTAAGCGATGTGCTGCACGCCCGCCGCCGCCGCCGCATCAATTGCAGCCTTATGCTGAATGACCCGCGCGCCGACCCGGGTGCCAGAGATGAGCAGCATCTTTTCGGCACCTTGCACCGCTGACTGCAACGTCTCGGGCTTGTCAAAATCCCCGTAGCGCACCGCGCATCCTTGGGTCAGTCTGTCAGACAGTTTTGATGGATTGCGGGTGATCAGGATCAGATCATTTGCGCGACCGCGTGCGATCAGTTTGTCGGTTGCTGCACGGCCATATTGCCCCGAGGCCCCGGTGATGACGATCTTGCTCATGCCGCCGCCAACTGTGCCGCGTTGACCCACCAGCCGTGAACCTGAGGGCGCTGTCTCGCCGGGATGGTGATTTTGGCAACCGGCCCTGCGCTCACGTTGCCAGCGTCGATGATCCACGCCGCATGGGAAAATTGGTTTGGCCCCAATTGTGTGTCGACCGTGCAGATCAGCCAGCCTTCTCCGTTTGAAGATGGCACATGCACTGGCTCATTGAAGCATTGCCCGGGCGACAGCGCGAGGCCTTGGGGCGGCCCACCGCGCAGATCCCATCTGAGCAGCATGTTGAACATGGCGCCTACGGGACCTCCAAAAACAGGTGGGCCCTGCATCTCCGGATTCATTGTCAGCATCCATGCACGCGCATAGGGGCGGCCCATCTCGGCTGCGGGAATGACAGGAAAATCGCCCGGTGGGCCGATGACCGTTTCGGAGATTTCGCTTGCATCTCCAGTAAAATCAATCGTCCAGCGTGTGAGTCCGCCTGTCGCCTCCCACGGCGGAATGTTGAGGCCAGTGACACGCTGGATGAAGGGAAAGGCGTTGACCGATGACAGGCATTGATCAAACTGAATGAGGCCATCTGCGTCCTCATGCGCGTTCATCATATGATAGCAGTAGACGCCCTTTGGCCCTTTGAACCAGCGCATTTCTGATACATCGCCGTATCGCGGCATCACGCCAACCCAACTATCGATATCCAGATGATGCGCCCAATGTTCTCCCCCTGCCTTTAATCGGTCAAGATCGGCCGTCGTCGGGTAAATAGGAAATAGCGCATAATTTTCAGTGATCACGAAATCATGCATCATCGCGCAGTAAGGTGCATCGAACCATTGCTCGCGCATCAGCTTCCCGTCCTTGTCGGCGATGCAGTACGATATTTTTGTTGAGGCGAGTCCGTCCGCTTCATAGCCAAAGAAGAACATCTCTCCTGTCACCGGATCAACGCGGACGTGCGCTGTCATGGTTTCGGATTTGAGCAGGCCATCAAAATCATAAGAGCCGATGGTTTCCAGCGTGTGCGGATCGACTTGGTAAGGGTGGCCATCCTCTTTGGTCATGAGCAGCTTACCTGCATGCCAGACCGGGGTAGTATTGGCGAGGGTGCGGTCAACGCCAGCCACGGAGGGATCATCGGTGTACGGATTGCGGTAACGCCCGAATAGCGCTTTGCCCGCGGCTACGTCAGCCAAGTGCCGTGCGGTCGCCACATATTTGGAATCGAAATCGGCGCTGCCATCTACGTTGATCCGCAGGCGAGAAATCATCCCGTCACCGGAAAGGACATTGTCATCCTCGATGAACGGCGCAAAAGCGGGATCGGGCGTCGCGCGGAAAAAGGAGCCACGCACGTCGACAGGGATCACTCCCTCGATTGCCAGTCCCCGGAAGCTTGCTTCCTTGCCTACTGGTTCGTTCAACCCCAGAAAATCCGGTGTCCGAGGGTAGTCGCCCATGCGTCTGCATCCTATCAATTGTTAGGGTGATAATCGCCAACAATTGATTGCATTGCAAGGGGGTCAATCAAACCAATATGCAGTGGCGCGCATTTCGATGCTTGCGCGCGGCGGGGCGTCGGCAGGGCAGGCGGGGTGATCGAACGCGACATGGGGAACACAGTGGGCAAATGCCGGGTCACTTTCGTTGGTTTTGAAGATCAGGGCATCGTCGCGCGTCATGTCTGAAAACCAATGCCAGCGGTGCGCGGGATTATGTGCGACGACCCAGCCTTCAAAAGACCAGTCGGGTTGACCTTCAACGTCAAACACTGCGTCGGCTTCGATCAAGTCCGCGCGCGCCACAGAACGGGCATCACAGACTGCCAGCGGCACATCCTGTGGCGGAGCCGAGATGGCCCGCCAGATATTATAGTGGGCGTGACGGGCGATGGGCCGCCCTTTTGGCGCGCCTTGGCGGACAAAAGCATCCGCCGTCGCGTCGCTGATATCGACGTGAACGAAGCGCGCGG
>JBJOLA010000387.1:0-3696 GCA_046045815.1 Pseudomonadota bacterium | reverse complement strand
TCTCGCCCTCACCGCCTTCGGCCCCGTCCGCGCCGCGTGTGTAAACATCAACAGCGCCGTGCCGGCCGGGATTGTCATAATGATAGGGCCTGCCCCACGGATCGTTCGGCAGGATTTTGATGACCTTCTTGACCACCAGCGCGCTCAGGCCGTTCCCGGAATCCGGATACGCCAAATTGTTGAGCTTATACATTTCCAGGCCCTGATCGAGCAGCGCGACATCGGCTTTGGCTTTGGCCGTCATCGCTTTGTCCTGCGCGGGCAGCACGTTGATGATGACGATGGTCGCTAGCAGCCCGAGGATCACGAGAACCACCATCAGTTCGATCAGCGTAAAGCCGTGTTCGGCGTCCTTGTCGTTCATGATGCTCCTGCCAGCGATTCGAGTTGAAGGATGGGCAGCAGGATAGATAGCACGATTGCGGCCACAATCACCCCCATGATGATGATGATCGCGGGCTCAAGCAAGGCAAGTGCGGTGGCGGTGAAGCTATCGAATTCGCGCTCCAGATAATCGGCGGCGCGCTCAAGCATGACGTCGAGTTTGCCTGACGATTCTCCCGACGCGGCGAGGTAAATGAGCAGCGGCGGAAAAACCCCCGCCCGTTTGAGCGCAGCGGACAAGCTGCCACCGCCCCGGATCGCCTCGACAATATCATCTGACGCTGCCCTGAGCGCCCGGTTGTGGATCGTCGCCGCCGTGAGCGAGAGGCCTTCGTACAGCGGCATCCGCCCGGCAACCATCGTGGAAAGCGTCCGCGCCATTCCAGCGGCGTGGAGATCACGGATAAGACGTCCGATCAGCGGCAGACGCAGCAACCAACCGTCAAATTGCAACCGGGTGGCAGGAATTTTGAGCGCCTGCCAGCCAAGAAAGGTCGCCGCCGCAATCACAATGAGCAAAGCCCACCAATAGGCTGTCAGGAAAGCGGAGAGTGCAATGACGATGCGGGTGAGCAACGGCAATTGCTGGCCCACCGTATCAAATTGCTCCACCACCTTGGGCACGACATAGATCATCAATGCGCCGACCACGAACAAGGCGACGCACATTAGAACCAGCGGATAAGCGATCGCCGACACCACTTTGGAGCGGATCACGGCCTGACGTTCCTGAAGGATCGCGAGCCGTTCGAGGATCACCGGCAACGTGCCCGCACTTTCCCCAGCGGAGACCATCGCCCGGTAGAGCGGTGGGAAGCTTTTGCCTTCAAGCGCCATGGCGTCGGCCAGGCGGCGGCCCTCAAATACCCCGGCATGGACGGTGCTGATGACCGTCTGGACGTGTGGCGCTTCGGTTTGGAGCGCGATTGTCCGCAGCGATTCCTCAATCGGGCTGACCTGCACCAAAGTCGCCAATTGACGGGTGAACAAAGTCAGCGCTTTCGCGTTCATCCGGTGCCGCGCAAAGGGAGATCCGGACAGCAAGGCCGGTGCTGGCGATACGCTCCCCGATGCACCCGGTTCGATCTGGACGACGTACAGCTTTTTGCCGACCAGCCCAGTCCGCGCATCGTCGAGTGTGGGGGCCGCAATCCGCCCGCGCTTTTCCCGCCCGCCGACGTCGATGGCAAGATAGTCAAACTCAGGCATCGGCCATATCCTGTCGCGAAATCCGCACCGCTTCTTCTGCGGTCGTGATCCCGGCCCGGACAAGTTCGCGCGCCGTGGCGGCCAATGTGCCCGATTTGGCAAAGGCATAAGCGGCAATGGCATCTTCATCGCAGCCCTCGTTGATCAGGCGGCGGATTGTGTCATCCACACGGATCGCTTCGAACACTCCAACGCGACCCTTAAATCCGGTCCCTGAGCATGCCTCACACCCCTTTGCCTCATAGACCCTGCTGACGCCGAGTAATTGCTCTGTGGTGGCATCGTACACCCCCTCAGCGCGACATGAGGGGCAAAGTCTCCGGACGAGTCGCTGTGCAATAACCGCACGGAGGGTGGAGGCGAGCAAAAACGGCTCGACTTTCATGTCGCGCATCCGGGTGATCGCGCCCGCCGCATCGTTGGTGTGGACGGTGGAGAGAACCAGATGGCCGGTGAGCGAGGCTTGGACGGCAATCTCGGCGGTTTCCCGGTCCCGGATTTCGCCGATCATCACCACATCGGGGTCCTGCCGCAGGATCGCGCGCAGCCCGGCGGCGAAGGTCAGGCCAACCTTGGGATTGACCTGGGTTTGGCCAACACCGTCTACCGCATATTCGACCGGGTCCTCCACGGTCAGGATGTTGCGGCTGCCATCGTTGAGTAGCCGCAGTGCGGCATAAAGCGTGGTCGTCTTGCCCGATCCGGTGGGCCCGGTCACCAGGATGATGCCATTGGGTTCGGCGAGCGCGCTGTGCAGCAGGGCGTCGGTCGCCGCGCTCATGCCCAGCATCTCCAGACCAATCCCGGCATTGTCCTTGTCGAGAATGCGCAGCACGACGCGCTCGCCGGCACGGGCGGGGAGGGTGGAGACCCGGACGTCGAGCAATTTGCCGCCCAGCGTCAGCCCGATCCGTCCGTCCTGCGGCACCCTGCGCTCGGCAATGTCGAGCCGCGCCATCACTTTGATCCGGCTGACGATCACCGGCGCGACATGGGCGGGCATCCGTAACGTCTCACGCAGCACCCCGTCGATCCGCATCCGTACGACCAGCCCGCTTTCGTAAGGCTCGATATGGATATCAGACACACCTTGGCGGACGGCATCGGCGATCAGGCCGTTGATCAAGCGGATCGCGGGCGCATCGTCACTGGTATCGAGCAAATCCTCCGCCGTCGGCATGCCGCCTGCGATCAGCGCGAGATCATCGCCGAGACCCAGCGACCCTGCGGCCATTGCTGCTGCCGCCCCGTCCATCCGGTAACCGCTCGACAGCAGTTCATCAAAGGCGGCGGCGGAAACGGGTGTGACAGCGAAGGATTGGCCGAAATGACGGCGCACTTCAATCAAGCACAGCGGGTCCGCACCCTCCCGCAGCGCGACGCCGCCATTGCCATCGAGCACGACACCGTGCCTGCGCGCAAATCCATAAGGGATTGCGGGCAGCGGCTCCGTCACGGCTTCACCGGGATCGGGGGTATGATGGCGGGTGTCGTGGGGTCAATCCGTTCCGCCGGGGGTGACACTCCCATATAGTCGCGCATCAATTCATCGAGGCTGGGCTCTTCACCCGGGCGGGTCAGCCGTTGTTCGTCGCGCGCATAATTGTAGCGCCGCTCGGCCAGTGCGCTGGATTCAGCCGCCGTGCGTAGGATCGTCGGCCGGATGAACACCATAAGATTGGTTTTGGAACGCGCTTTGGCTTTGGAACGAAATAGCGCACCGATACCGGGAAGATCGCCGAGGAACGGCAATTTCTCGATCGTTCGCCGTTCATTGTCATCAAGCAAACCGCCAATCGCGGCAATCTGGCCGTCATCGACGATCATCGTCGTCTCAAATTCGCGCTTGTTGAGGATCAGATCATTGCCGTTGCTCGACACCGGCCCGGCAATGCTGCTGACCTCTTGCCGGATGAACAATTTGATCGCGCCACTGGCGTTGACTTGGGGCTTCACCTCCAGCTGGATGCCGACATTCTGGCGCTCCACCGTGCGGAAAGCATTGTCAAAATTATTGCTGAGTTTCTCGCCTGTGGTGATTGGGATTTCCTGCCCGACCAGAAATTTCGCTTCCTGATTGTCGAGCGTGGTGATCGACGGGGC
>JBJOLA010000244.1:0-8694 GCA_046045815.1 Pseudomonadota bacterium | reverse complement strand
AATTCCCCGAGGAGTGGGCCAAGGTGAAGGCCAACCCCGCGCTCGCCACCACCGCCGCGACCGAGACGATCCGGCTGCAAACCCCGATCGCTCATATGCGGCGCACCGCGACCTGCGATACGGTGCTGGGCGGCGAGCAGATCAAGAAGGGCGACAAGATCGCGCTCTGGTACAACAGCTCCAACCGCGATGAGAGTGTGTTTCCAAATGCCGATCATTGGGACGTGAACCGCGCCAACAGCCGCCGCCATCAGAGCTTCGGATACGGCATCCATCGCTGCCTCGGCGCGCGGCTTGCAGAATTGCAGGTAACGACGTTGATCGAGGAAATGGTCAAACGCAATATGGAGGTGACAATCGCTGCCCCGCCCGAACGAATCCCCTCCTGCTTCACCAACGGTTTCCATCACATGATGGTCACGATGACGCGGAGCTGAGGATGGATTTCAAGCGCCATAAATGCCTCAACTGCGGCTACATCTACGACGAGGCCCTAGGCTGGCCCGAAGACGGCATCGCACCCGGCACTCGTTGGGCCGATGTGCCCGACGATTGGATCTGCCCCGAATGCGGGTCAGAAAAACGAGATTTCAACATGATTGATTGGGAATAGGAGAACACAATGCAAGCCATCGCCGCAGTCACCAAGGAAGCAAACGGCCCATTCGTTATCGAACCCGTTGAACTGGAAGCCCCGCGCGCGGGCGAGGTGTTGATCAAGATTGGCGCTGTGGGCATTTGCCACACCGATCTCGCGTTCGTTTCCGGCCTTATGGGCTCGGCCTTCCCGATGGTCTTCGGCCATGAAGGCGCAGGCACGGTTGAGGCGGTTGGCGAGGGCGTCACGAAAGTCGCGGTAGGGGATAAAGTGATCCTCACCTTCAACTCGTGCGGAGCCTGCCCCAGTTGCGATAGCCATGATCCGGCTTACTGCCATCAATTCCCGCTGCTCAACTTCGCAGGCATCCGCCCCGATGGCTCCAGCCCGATCTCCCAGAATGGCGCGAGTGTCAGCGGGAACTTCTTTGGCCAATCGTCCTTCGCCAGCCATGCCATCGCCAATCAGCGCAACATCTTGAAAGTAGACGCTGACGCGGATCTCGCCGCGATGGCACCCCTTGGCTGCGGTATCCAGACGGGTGCCGGGGCTGTGATGCGCTCGCTGGCCGCACAGAAGGGCAGCTCACTCGTCGTCCTTGGCGGCGGAGCGGTGGGACTTTCGGCCGTAATTGGTGGCGTGCTGCAAGGATGTGCGACGATCATCCTCGTCGAGCCGCAAGCCGAGCGCCGCGCCATTGGCCTCTCGGTCGGTGCCACGCATGTGATTGACCCAGCTGCGGGTGATGTGGCCGAGGCGGTTCGGGCCATTGTTCCTGCCGGTGCCAACAATATCGTCGATACCAGCGGCAATATGGCGGCGCTGCAAGGGGCAACCAACATGCTCGCGCACAAGGGCAAACTCGGCATGATCGCGGTGCCGCCAGCGGTTGACGCCGTCGTCGCCGTCCCCGTCATCCCCGCGCTCACGCTCGGCTATTCAGTCCAAGGCATTTGCGAAGGCGATAGCGACCCCGATGTGTTCCTCCCCGAACTGATTGCGCATATGAAGGCCGGGAGGCTGCCGATTGATAAGTTCACGCGTGTCTATAAGTTCGACCAGATCAATGAAGCCATCGACGACGCGCATCACGGTAAGTGCGTGAAGGCCGTTCTGACATTCGATAATTGAGAGGAACCCGTAACATGACCACCAATGCAAAAATGACCATCAACGGCAAAGACGTTGACACCACCAACCACCTCACTGTGACCAACCCTGCGAACGGCGATATCCTCGGCACCGCGCCGGATGCGGGGATGGCGGAGCTTGATCAAGCTATCGCCGCCGCGCGCGCAGCCTTCCCGAAATGGCGCGCCACGCCTTATGCTGAGCGTCAGGCGGTCGTTGCCAAGATCGGCGACGTCATCGGCGCCAATATGGAGGAGCTGTGCCGTAGCCTCACGCTCGAACAAGGCAAGCCTGCCGAGCAAGCGCAATTTGAGGTAGGCGGAGCCGCTGCTTGGGCAGGCGCAACCGCGATGCTCGAACTCCCGGTCTTCGTGCTTGAGGATGAACCCGGCCACCGGATTGAAACCCACCATGTGCCGATTGGCGTCGTCGGTTCGATTTCGCCGTGGAATTTCCCCCTGATGCTTTCGGTGTGGAAGGTCGTCCACGCCATACTTGCGGGCAATACGATGGTTTTGAAGCCCTCGCCGTTTACGCCACTCACTGTGCTGCGCCTCGGCGTCCTGTTGCGCGGGGTGATCCCCGACGGTGTGCTCAACATCATCAGCGGCGGCGATGCACTCGGGCCGATGATGACTTCGCACAAAGGCTTCGACAAAATTAGCTTCACCGGCTCCTCCGCGACCGGACGCCGCGTCATGGAAAGTGCGGCACCAACGCTCAAGCGTGTCACGCTCGAACTGGGCGGTAATGATGCAGCGATCGTCATGCCTGATGTTGACGTGGCGGCGGCTGCCGAGAGCGTCTTTTGGTCTGCCTTCACCAACAGCGGTCAGGTCTGCATCGCGACCAAGCGCGCCTATGTCCATGATAGCGTCTACGATTCGTTCAAAGCTGCGATCACCGAAATCGCCAAGAACGTCCCAATGGGTGATGGCAGCAAGCAGGGCAGTGCGCTCGGCCCGATCAACAACAAGCCGCAATATGACCGGGTGAAAAGCCTGATCGCGGACTGCGAAACCAATGGCTATGCGATGACGACAGGCTATCAAGCTGAGGAGAAGGACGGCTTTTTCATCCCGGTGACGCTCGTTGACAATCCACCCGAGAACAGCCGCATCGTTCGTGAAGAGCAATTCGGCCCCGTGCTTCCCTTGCTCCGCTGGACCGATGAGGCAGACGTCATCGCCCGCGCCAACGACAGCGAATACGGCCTTGGCGGGACGATCTGGACCAAAGATATTGATGCAGCCCTGCGCATCGCACCCCAGCTCGAAACCGGCAGCGTCTGGATCAATGAAGCGATGGCCGCACACCCGCACGCGGCCTTTGGCGGGCACAAGCAATCAGGCTTGGGTTCGGAAAACGGCTTGGACGGCTTACTGGAATATACCAACCCGCAGACGATCACCGTCCGGCGTCCGGTCGCGGCCTGATAGCTGCGGGGTCTGATCGCGGTGAGCGCACTCTCATCGAGGATCAGGCCCCGCATGACATTTCCGCTGAACGCGGCGCTGTTGGCTGCGCGCTTGTAAGGCTTGCTGGTGCGGGCGGGGGGAATTGAACCCCCACGGGCTAATGCCCAACGGATTTTAAGTCCGGTGCGTCTACCAATTTCGCCACGCCCGCAGTTGCCGGTCGCGGCTATAGGGATGTGTATCGCACCGCGCTAGGGGGCCGTGCGATACCCAGCGTTCAAGCGGAACTGTTGATCCGCTCACGAATCTCTTTGCCGGGCTTAAAATAGGGAACACGCTTGGGCGTTATCTTGACGATCGACCCCGTGCGAGGATTGCGTCCCTCTCGCCCCTCGCGGTCTCGTGCCGAAAATGCGCCAAATCCGCGGAGCTCGACGCGACCGCCAACCGCAACCTGCGCGGTGATCTCATCAAAGAAAACAGTGACGATAATATCAACATCACGGGCGGAAAGGCCAGGATTGGCGTTGGAAAGTAGTTGTACAAGTTCCGAACGGATCATCAAACACCCCCTCGAGCTGCATTCTACAAGATGCTTCTCCCCACGAGAAACACCACAATCGGCGTTGTCACCGTACATGGCGCACACGCTCGATGGTTGCAGCATCGTTAACGCCTAATTCGGCCTAAACGCGGCAAGATGCAAGAAAATATAGTCAGGTGTCTGTTAACAACAATGTCGATCATGAATTCAGTCCCAAACAAGCCAGTAAGATCAGTATCTTGCGGCTGCCCGCCCCCGCCTCAAATTTTGAGAAACGGGGGCGGTAGACTGGTTGTATGTCTTATTTCTTGGTGTCGCGAGCCTTGAGAGCTTCACCAAGGATGTCGCCAAGTGACGCGCCCGAATCGGACGAGCCATATTGCGCCACTGCCTGCTTCTCTTCGGCGAGCTGCATGGCCTTGACTGAGAAGTTCGGCTTTTTCGAACGATCAAAGCCGATCACCATCGCATCGAACTTCTGACCAACTTGGAAACGGTCCGGACGTTGCTCATCGCGGTCACGTCCAAGGTCAGTACGTTTGATGAACCCAGTAGCGCCATCTTCGCCAGCCTGCACTTCAAGCCCGCCATCGCGCACTTCAAGCACCGTGACCGTCACGACTGCATTCTTGTTGAGACCGGTGGACGATGACGCGCCGCCGGCAGCTGCCAAAGCGGGGGCACCCTTTTCTAGCTGCTTGATGCCGAGCGAAATACGCTCCTTCTCGGCGTCGATATCGAGAACGACAGCGGTGACTGTTTCGCCCTTGCGGTGAAGGTTAAGTGCATCTTCGCCCGAAATACCCCAGGCGATGTCTGACATGTGGACCATGCCATCAACGTCACCGTCGAGGCCGATAAACAAGCCGAACTCGGTGGCGTTTTTGACTTCGCCTTCGATCTGGCTGCCCACGGGATGTTCAGCCGCAAAAGCTTCCCAAGGATTGTTGATCGCCTGTTTGAGACCGAGCGAGATGCGGCGCTTTTCGCTATCGACTTCGAGAACGATGACATCGACTTCCTGGCTGGTCGAAACAATCTTGCCGGGATGAACATTCTTCTTGGTCCAGCTCATTTCTGAAACATGGACCAAACCTTCGATGCCCGCCTGAAGTTCAACAAACGCACCATATTCGGTGATGTTGGTCACACGGCCAGTCAACTTGGCACCAACCGGATACTGCTCAATCGCGACATCCCACGGATCAATTTCAAGCTGCTTCATGCCGAGCGAGATACGTTGAGTATCCTTGTTGATGCGGATGATCTGCACCTTCACATTATCACCAATATTGATGATTTCGGAAGGATGGCCAACCCGCTTGTAGCTGATGTCGGTCACGTGGAGCAGGCCGTCGATGCCGCCGAGATCGACGAACGCACCGTAATCGGTGATGTTCTTGACGATGCCTTCGATGATCTGGCCTTCAGCCAATGTTGAGATCAGGCCAGTGCGCTGTTCGGCACGGCTTTCTTCTAGGATGGCACGGCGCGAAACCACGATGTTACCGCGCTTGCGGTCCATCTTGAGGATCTGGAACGGCTGCACGATGTCCATCAGCGGCGTCACATCGCGCACTGGGCGAATATCCACCTGACTTCCGGGCAGGAACGCTACAGCGCCAGAAAGGTCAACAGTGAAGCCGCCCTTGACGCGGCCAAAGATCACACCGTCCACGCGGCTTGATTTGGCGAATTCGGTTTCGAGCGTATCCCAAGCGGCTTCGCGGCGGGCGCGATCACGGCTGAGCATGGCTTCACCGTTGACGTTTTCAACGCGGTCGACATAAACTTCGACGATATCACCGACGTTAATTTCAGCCTTTTGGCCGGGCATCGCGAATTCGCGGAGCGGCACGCGGCCTTCTGATTTAAGGCCGACGTCGATGACGGCATGATCATTTTCGATGGCGGTCACGGTACCTTTGACGACTTTGCCTTCAAAGCCTTCGTTTTCACCACCTAGAGATTCGTTGAGCATCGCTGCGAAATCATCGCGCGTTGGATTTGCCGTAGAGGCCATATGTTAGAGTTCCTGTATCTTCATTTCCGGCCAAGCGGTTGGTTCCGCTGGTCTTGTGGCCGCACTGCCACGTAGACACCATGTCAACGCGGCATCCACCTGACAGTCGCGCGCGTGGGGCTTTCAAAAACGAGTGAGAGCGGGTTTGATGCTCAGCGCCGTTGTCGGGCCTCCACGAGCACAATCGCCCGCTGGACGGCGGCGTCTATAGTCAGATCGCTCGTATCTAGCAAGTCCGCGTCCTCTGCCTGCCTCAGGGGTGCGTCAGTGCGCCCTGAATCGCGGGCGTCTCGTGTGAGAATGTCTGCAAGGATGGCATCAAAACTATGGCCGGGTTCGTCGCCGTGCCGCCTTTGCGCACGGATTTCTGAGCTAGCCGTGACGAACAATTTGGCATCGGCATGCGGCGCAATCACCGTCCCGATATCGCGACCGTCAAGCACCGCGCCGCCTGGCTGCTGAGCAAAATCACGTTGCCGTTCCAACAAGGCTGCACGCACCGCCGGATGAGCCGAGACAACCGACGCGCTGCGGGAAGCCGCTTCGCACCGGATCTCTGGATCATGCAGCATGGCATCGCTGAAATCGCAGGCCGCAAAAGCATCGCTCGGGCTGGACGGATCACCGCCGTGCCGCAGCACCGCCATGCCCACCGCCCGGTACAGCAGCCCGGTATCAAGATGTGGCAATCCGAAATGATCGGCGAGCGCCCGGGCAATCGTGCCTTTGCCCGATGCAGCCGGTCCGTCGACAGCGATGATCATTGCTTCTTCTCCACCCGCCTCACCAGACCGAACAGCGCAACCGCAGCCCAAGCCACTTCGAGGCACAGCGCCGGCAGGTTGTAGTGGATCATGAGCGAAACTGCGAGCAAACTCGCTCCGCTAAAATTGGCAAGATGGTAAAGCCGATCCGGTGCCGCGTTGCGCACGGTATGATAAGCAAAGCCCGCAAGGATGATCACCGCACCGATGAACCCGGCGACGTCAGCGAAGGTGGAAAGTGTCAACACGAGGAAACTTGGGGCAAAGCCATCCGCTCTACGCCGCCAGATAGCGCGGAATATCAAAAGCGCCTTCACGTTTGCGGGCCTCGGCGATCTCCCATGCCGTTTGCATCCGCAGCAACGTATCCATCCTTATGCCGAACGCCTTTTCAAGCCGCAGCGCCATATCTGGCGATAGCCCCCCGTGGCAGTTAAGCAGAATCGACAAAGTCTGTCGCGTTACGCCCAACACGCGCGCCGCCGAGGAGACACTGAGATCATGGCCTTCGACAATTTCGCGCACAAATTCGCCAATATGGCTGGGGCTGTGCATGGAATACTCCTTCGTTGTCATCAGTGATAATCCTCGAGATCAAGAGCAGTGATTTCTTGGGAACCATCGTTCACCGCAAAAGTCATCCGCCAGTTTGCAGTCACATGGAAACTCCACCGATCATCGCTTAGTTGATGGGGTTTCCAAAAAGGCAAGTCCCGAAGCTCGTCACTATGATCCATTGCCTCGAGAAATGTCAGTTGAATCCTGATCTTTACAATGACTCGTTTATCGAGCTTAGACGCGTCGTTTCGTTCAATGAAGTGTGCCAAGCCCTTGTGGCGGATCGATATTATTTTCACTTTTTGTAGGCTATCTTTAGGTGTGTCGTATGTCAATAGTCATTTGACAGTTAGGGACGCGTCAGCCCTGCCAACATCTCCGCAAAGCCGGGGAAGCTCGTGTTGACCGGTTCCATGTCATCGACGATCACCGGCAACTTTGAGACCATTCCGGCAATCGCAAAGCTCATCGCAATGCGGTGATCGAGATGGGCGGCAATGGTTGCACCGCCGGGCAGAGGATCGCCGCCCCGACCGTGGACGATAAGCCCGTCGGGTAGTTCCTCAACCGTGACACCGATCGCGCGCAGCCCTTCGGCCATCACCGCAATCCGGTCCGACTCCTTGACGCGTAGTTCTTCCAGCCCCCGGAACACGCTTTTCCCCTTGGCCATTGCGGCAGCCACAAACAGGATTGGAAATTCATCGACCATGCTGGGCACGATGTCCGGGCTGGTCTCAACCCCTGTCAACGCGGCGTGGGTCACGATGAGGTCGGCGACTGGTTCCCCGCCCACCTCGCGTTGCTGGGCGTAGGATATGTTCGCGCCCATTGCCGCCAGCACCTTGAAGATACCGGCGCGAGTTTCGTTGAGGCCGACATTGGCTATCGTTACGCTCGACCCCGGCACAATCGACGCCGCGACCGCCATGAAAGCGGCAGAGGAGGGATCGCCCGGCACGATGATGTTTTGGGGCTTGAGTTCGGCCTCGCCCCGGATGGAGATTGTCCGCGTGCCGTCAGCGTCCACATCGACGGTCAGATCAGCCCCGAAACCCTTGAGCATCCGTTCGCTATGATCGCGCGTTGGCACGGGCTCGATCACGCGCGTGATCCCCGGCGCGTTCAGCCCCGCCAGCAGGATCGCGCTTTTTACTTGCGCAGAGGCGACCGGCAGACGGTAGGTGATCGGCACTGCGGGGCAGATACCGCGCACCATCAGCGGCAAGCGGCCGCCGGGCGACGTTGTGAATGAGGCTCCCATCAGACCGAGCGGTTCCGTCACTCGCCCCATTGGTCGCTTGGACAGCGAGGCATCACCAATGAACGTAGCGAGGATCGGATGACTGGCGACGAGGCCCATCAATAACCGGGTCGAAGTGCCGCTGTTGCCCATATCAAGCGCGCGCGCTGGCTGAAGAAGCCCGCCAACCCCGACGCCGTGAACGTGCCACTTGCCGTCTACTCGCTGCTCAATCTCAGCGCCCATCGCCCGCATCGCCGCCGCTGTAGCGAGAACATCTTCGCCCTCAAGCAATCCGTCGATCACACTTTCGCCAACCGCCAGCGCAGAAAGCATGAGCGAACGGTGCGAAATGCTTTTGTCGCCGGGAACCGTTACGGTGCCGGTTAGAGGTCCGCTTTGGGAGAAAGAAACA
>JBJOLA010000234.1:0-2541 GCA_046045815.1 Pseudomonadota bacterium | reverse complement strand
CGAAAGCAATCAGCTTTGCGAGAACACCTGACAAGGTCGACATGTGACAATGAGGGCAAGTGAACAGGTTCACATGTCCACCTGTTTTGACCTGCCGATACAGTCAGTGCGTCGTCGGTTGTCAGCGCGATTGCCGGTAGCCGCTGGTGCGCACCCGGTTGTCGAAGGCATCGAATAATACAGTGATCGCTTTGGCCTCAGTCAGCCGTTCACGGAACAGCCGGATCGTGTTGGCATCGGGCGTTGGCGCGCCAAGGTCAAACCCCAGGAACCGCAGCCGGCTCCGCCGGTCACGGATCAGATACTCCATCCGCGCATCGGCAACACTATTTTGCGCGCCAGGATCAGAATTTTGAACATCGCAACACGGTCACAGGGTGGCCGGCCACCCTTCGCGCCATCCGAATAGAATCCCAAGAACCAGCTTTCCCTTACGGGCCGCAGCTTTGGACTCATACCAACCTGAATAGGTTGGAGATCGGTCGGCGTTCGACCAACTTTGGGGCCAATTTCTGCGGGGCTGTATTCAGAAATTGACGCCGTTTCGCTTCATTTTGACTCTGAACTTCCACTCTTGGACATGGCTTACGTCGAGTGGCACCATTTTCAGCGCAGGATATCCTTTATATTTGGCCCGGCGATCGCTTCCCAATAGTCCGAGGGTGCCGGTATGCCGTTTCGCTTTTCTATTGTCAGGGCGGGATTGGGCATCGAAAAGCGCGCATGCCGCGCGTCTTCGCAAAAGCCGTAAGCACGCGCCCATGCTTCGATGACATCTTCTGTCGTGGCCTCTGAGCAAGCAGCGGTCACTTTCTGGCAAAATTCGAGAGATCGTACCAAAATGGAGGGATCATCTCGGCGCGACAGCGCGCGCAACGCGTCGAAATAATCGTTGCGGAACACCGTGGGGATGACGATGCGCGACAGACCTGCCGCGAGCAGTTCCTTTGTCATCATGATCCGGCTGATTCGTCCATTGCCGTCATTGAAGGGGTGCACGTCGACAAGCAGGAAATGGATGACGAGGGCGCGAGAAAACGGATCGGTCACCGAACGAAGTATGTTAACGCCTTCACGCAGCGTACCACGCACCAGGTCAGGATGGACGAACGCGGTATTTCCGGCCTGATTGGGTTTGCTCTTGAGGATTCCGGGCTGGATCGCAGGCCGCTCCGCCATCAAGGCGCGGTGGCGTTCTTGAACTTCTTCGATGAAGCTATCGGCATCAGTCACAAGGGCTGTGCGATTGCCCAGATCGATGAGCTGGAGGTAAGTTCCAAGAACATCGTGACCATCTTGAGGTCTGGTTTCGGGCACACGCCCTTCGAAGACGATCTCCACGGCTTCGCTAATCGCGAACTCTGTTCCTTCGATGAAGTTCGAGAAATAGGCCTCGATGAAAGCGCCGGCGCGTCCCCGCTCCAGCGTCGTATCGACGTTGGAGACGGTATAGGGTGCTCTCGCCTGAAGAAACTCGACCAGCTTGACCACACGACCGATACACGATGCGTCGACGGGATGACCTTCGGCACGCGCTTGGCCTTGCGGGGTTAGCGCTTTGGCTTCTCGTGTCTGAAGTAGCGTGCTGATCATTGCCCCGAGGACTTCAAATTCTTTGTCCCGGCCGATCATCGGCGCAAGCACACGGGCCTTGTCGCGAATGACGTTAAGATGGTTCACGCCATGCGTCGTGCACAGGCTGTCGAGCCGCTTTTCCACTTCTGCCGGGCCGAGCGTGCGTGCGGGGCGTCCCGGGCTACGACGAGACGGGGCGATGTTGTCAAGCAAGCGCCGGGTTTCGCTGGCGAGATATGTGCCGAGATAAGGAATATCGTCTTGGATTGGTCCGACGCCCTCGCGAACGCTAATCACCAGTCCGGGCATGGAGATCGTGGTTCGGCTGCGGGGTGCGCTCACAAATATGATGGCTTCGCCGGCCGCGGCTCCGTTTGAGCGATCGCGCCATGGCTGAGCTTCGATACCCGATCGATCCGTTACAACACTGTCAGGGACGAGGTGGGCGACGATTTTCGGCCAGTTCCTCAAAGCCATGACCTCAATCGATTCACCGGCAAGTTCAAGATAAATGCCTTGCGTCAGACGCTGCAGCTTGCCTTCCGCATGGTTCCTACGGATTTTTCGATCCTGTGCCTCGTCGCCTGATCCGGTAAAAAAAATGTGCGCCACTGTCGATTTAGCCCTTATCGACACCGAGAAATGTCCGTCAATGTCGCGTAATATTGAAATATGTCCGTAATAATCACTTAAGTGCCATCTCTCATGAGATCAAGCGCGTAACGTCACCGTCCGTGAAACTCTCATAAAAACGAATTATGTCCGTCATTCTCGCTTAAGAAGCGTAGCCTATACCGGCCTAACGGCGTGTGCATAGCCGTTTGCTATTCCACATGATCACCATTTCGTTCGGCACCAGGAAGCAGTCCATTAGGCGGGCCAGTTCTCCAAGGTTTCAACGAATTTCGCCAGCCAGGCGTTCGTCTGATGACCATCGACTACGCGGTGATCGATGGTGAGCGAGAC
>JBJOLA010000226.1:0-5305 GCA_046045815.1 Pseudomonadota bacterium | reverse complement strand
ACCGGGCAACCGCTCGCCCGCGTTGCCGTGGATATCGAACGCGATTATTGGATGACGACATCCGAAGCGATTGATTACGGCATCCTTGGCAAGGTGATCTCCAAGATGGACGAAGTCGTCTTCTGAGCGCGGTGGCCATGATTACCCTTTACGGCATCCCGAACTGTGACACGGTGAAGAAGGCGCGGACGTGGCTGGATGCGCGCGGGATCGCGTTCGCTTTCCATGACTATAAGAAGGCCGGGGCCGATGCGGGCAAGCTTGCTGCCTGGTGTGGCGTTGTGGGTTGGGAAACCGTGCTCAATCGCGCGGGGACGACCTTCAAGAAGCTGCCGGACGTTGACAAGGCGGACCTCACCCAAGCCAAGGCGATTACGCTCATGTTGGTACAACCGTCGATGATCAAGCGCCCGGTGGTGGAATATCCCGGTGGCATGCTTGTCGGCTTTAAGCCTGCTGAGTGGGAAGCGGCCTTTGGCGTATGAACCCGATTGCGACGGTGATTGCGGAACATGTTGCCCAATGGCGCGTGCCGGGGCAGCCGCTGATCGTCGGAATTTGCGGCACGCAGGCTTCGGGCAAATCGACAGCTGCGGAACAAGTGGCAGCGCATTTCACGGATCAGGGCCTTACAATTGGCGTGCTGGGTCTCGATGATCTCTATCTCGGAAGGACGGCGCGGGCGATATTGGCGGCGGAAACCCACCCGCTCTATGTGACGCGCGGACCGGCTGGTACGCATGATGTGGCACTCGGCACCGCGACGCTGGACGCGGTTAAGGCAGGCAAGGCGGTCGTGCTTCCCCGGTTTGACAAGCGACAAGATAAGCCGTTGCCCCGTGAACAATGGCCAACGCTTGCCGCGCGGTGCGATGTTTTGCTGTTTGAAGGCTGGTGCGTTGGCGCCCACCCACAGCCGACGACGGACCTCGCCAACCCGGTCAACTCACTGGAAAGCGAAGATGACCCTGACGGCATCTGGCGCACCGCAATCAACGCGCATTTGGCGGGCCCGACGGGAGAAATGTTCTCCCAGATCGACCGCTTGATTTATCTCCGTCCGCCAAGCTTTGACATTGTCCACACATGGCGCTGCGAACAGGAGCGCGCCTATATCGCGACAGACGTGCCGGGCGGCGCTCCGGCCGCAATGACTGACGCCCAAGTCGCGCGGTTCATTGCCCATTACGAACGGACAACCCGGCACATCATGGATGAAATGCCGCACCGTGCCGATCTCTCCGTGCAGCTTGGCCCTGCGCGCAATGTAATCTCAACCACAAGGAAACCAGCATGAACCGTATCCTCATTTCCTCAGGATCTCCCTTTGAAAAGGCCGTCGGTTACTCCCGCGCCGTGGTTCAGGGGGACTGGTGCTTCGTCGCGGGGACAACGGGATCAGACCCGTTCACCAAGACCATGCCCGAAGACGTTTGCGATCAAGTCCGCAACGCGCTGACCATAATCGAAGCCGCGCTGACCGAGGGCGGCTTCGCGCTGGCAGACGTGGTGCGGGCGACTTATTATATTACCGACGTCAGTTATTGGGACATGATTGGCCCCGTGCTCGGTGCGGCATTCGGCGACATCCGCCCCGCCGCGACGTGCCTGGTCTGCGGCTTGGTCAAACCAGAAATGAAGTTCGAAATGGAAGTCACCGCGCTCCGCCGGGGGGCGTGAAGGGAGCGCTTGTGTTCGTCGCATCCAAGCCATGCCGCGTTAAAGCGACAAAAGCGACGGTCGAACACGCAAAAACTGTCTCCTTTGTCGCGCTAAGTGCCGCATGCGCGACAGTGGCCAGCAATGGGCCGCAACGGGTTAGTTGGGAGGCTACAAGTTCCATTTGCGAGTATAGAACAGAAAATATACGTGTAGGACAGCTGTATCTTGTGGCACGTGACATCCTGAATGCTGTTGATCTGACAAGCATGGTTAATAGCCTTGCGCGACAGAAATATTGCCAATAAACCTGTCTGCGAGCCGATTGAGGGAGAGACAAAAATGAGAGACAACCTGTCGCTGTTGGCGCTGGCCGTTGGCATAATGATCGCAAATGTGAATGTTGCAGCGGCAGAGCCCGCACCAGAACAATCCTCTCGGCCAGACTCCGATGCAGGTCGGGCCGCGCCCGGTGATGACGATGACGGCAAGTTAGAGCATGCGCGCAATTACATAGCGTTTAAGGATTTGACGGGCGTCCAGAAGCTCAAAACAGGCGGCCTTCGGTATAGTTTTGGACCATTGCCCGGCGGTGGCTTTGGCTTTTTGACAACAGGCGTGGAGGCCTTTGGTTCAGGCGTCAAAGCCAGCTACAATGCTGACACGGGTGCCATCACCTACGTAACCCCTGCCGGCTTGACTGTGACCTTCACCGCCGCAGACGAAGTGCTGGGGCAATCAACGCCACAAGCACGGCTTTACAATAAGGTGAACCCTGCGGGCGACGTGTTCGGCGGTTCACTTACGACGCCTGTCGTCAACGCCGTTTCACTCAGCTATACCCGTTTCGGCACATTCTATTCATTCGGCCCCACAACGCCTCTGGACGGCCACGCTTTCGTGCTGGGCATCCCAACACTTGCGCGGGACTTGCCCAAGCGCGGCACCGCAACTTATGCATCTGCTGTGGGTGGAAACGCCTTTGTGGCGGGAGCCCCGGTGCCGCTCGACCTCTTAGGATCGACCGCTACCTTCAGCGCCAATTTCGCATCCGGCGCGATCACCACCGGGCTGAACCTTGTTGGCACGCCCGTTACTGGTGGGGCTGCAACCGCCCTCGACACTTTATCGGGCGTGGGCTTGATCAGTAGCGCAAAGCCCGGATTTACGGGGCTGTTTACGGGCACTGGCTCCGTCACCGGTAACTTTAGTGGCGCTTTCTTCGGACCAAAGGCCGTCGAATTTGGCTATGATTTTGTCGTCAGTGGCACCAATGGTGTCGGTCGGCAGTTTAGCGCCATCGGCGGCGTTGCGGGCAGCAGCGCCATTGCACCACCCCCACCTCCGCCGCCACCCCCTGCTTATCCGGCTTTTCGGGACCTGACGGGCGTTCAAACTTTCGCATCGGCCGGAATCAAATATAGCATCATACCCGTGCCAAGCGGCGGCGTCGGCTTCTCAACCATAGCAGTTGAAACGCTTGGGTCTGGCGTCGCAGTGCAATATGACACAGGCACCGGCAACATCACATTCACCGCGCCCGGTGGCACGCCGACGACCTTTACCAGCGCTGATGAAGTGGTGGGGCAATCAACGCCCGCCTCTCGCCTTTTCAACAAGCCCAATGCAGCTGGCGGATTCGACGGCGGCTCTCTGTCCGTTCCGTCGGTTAACGGCGTAGAATTGACGTACACCCGGTTCGCGACCGTTTTTTCTGCGGGAACGCCTGCTGGCTTTGACGGCCACGCCGTCGTTTTCGGCGTTCAGACCAAAGCAAGCGATGTGCCAACGACCGGCACCGCAACTTATACCGGTGTGGCCGGTGGCGCTGCAATCCTTGCAAACGGAGCATCCGCGTCATTGGATGGCTCCACGGCGAGCTTGACCGCAGACTTTTCGACTGGTTCGATAGCGACGGTGTTGGCACTCATGATGACGCCAATCGGCGGCACTATCGCCCCGCTCGATGTGCTGAGCGGCACCGGATCGCTCGGTGCCGTCAAGCCTGGATTTTCGGGTATCTTGACGGGATCAGGCACCGTCTCCGGAAATTTCAGCGGCGCGTTCTTTGGCCCGAAGGCGGCTGAATTTGGCTATGACTTTTTGATCGGCGGGACAAATGCCGCAGGGACAGGCTTCACGGCAATCGGCGGGGCTGCGGGCAAATAGCGGTTATGAAGGGGGGAACAGCGCCGCTACGGGCGGCGATGATCACCCTGCCCCGCCCAACCGCCGGAGCGTCCGCCAAACGATGACAATCGCCACGGTCAGCAGCCCGCTCGCCAGGATGAAGGGCGCGCCGGGGAAGTACACCCCCGTCTTATCAGCATAGGCACCGAAGACGCCGGTCATGAGGATGGGGCCGATTATTGAAGTCAGGCTGATCATGCTGGCGATGGCGCCTTGGAGCTCGCCTTGGCTATCCTCATCAATGCGAGCGGACATCAGGGATTGCATCGCCGGGAAGGCGAGACCGGTGACAGAGCCGACGATGATACCGATCAGCATGTGCCAGGTGTGAGTGGCGAAGGCGAGGATCAGGTAGCTGGGGATGCCGAACAACAGGCTGATGGATGCAGTGCGGATTTCGCCGAACCTCTTAATGACGGGGCCAACGAGGCCACCCTGCATGACCGCGAGCATTGCGCCGAACAAAGTGACGGTCAGGCCGATCTCGATCGGGGTCCAGTGGAATTTCTCGATGCCGTAATAGGCCCAGACCGAAAGCTGCGACTGCGATCCCATCTGCATGAAGAAGATCGCGGTCAACAGGCCGAGCACCAGCGGCGTCTTGGCCATCTGGATGACATTGCCGAGCGGGTTGGCGCGGGCAAGGGTGAAGGCGCGGCGCTTTTCGGGCGGCAGGGTTTCGGTCAAATGGACGTAGCCAAAAGCCGCGCCAACGAGGCATAGCACGCAGGCGAAGAGGAAGGGCGCCCGGTCTCCGAATTGGCCAAAGAAGCCGCCAATCGCGGGGCCGAGTACGAAGCCCGATGCACCTGCGCCGCCGAGCAGGCCGAACGCGCGCCCCCGTTCTTCGGGCGTCGCGGTGTCGGCGATGCAGCTGTTGGCGGCGGGCCATGTTGCCCCCATTACGCCCGAGATGATCCGACCGACGAACAGCCAAGTGAGCGTGGGTGCCCAGGCCATCAGCGCATAATCGACGCCAAGTGCCGCGAGGGTAAACAGCAAGATCGGACGTCTGCCAAAATGATCACTCAGCCCGCCGATGATCGGGGCGAAGCTGAACTGCATGACCGCGAACGAGAACAGCAGCCAGCCGCCAATCTCCGCCGCCCGGTCTACCGGGACATGGGCAAGACCGCCGATGAGCGAGGGCAGGACAGGGATGATCAACCCGATGCTCGCCACGTCAATGAACACGATCAGCGCGATCAGCAGCAGCGATGTGCGCTGTGTTTGCCCGTTTTGCATGCATTCTCCCCCTTTTGCGGTGAGACTAGCGAGCAGTGTTCAAGACGTCCATAACTTGACTCTCAGCTTGGCCAAGCTACCTCGGCTAAGCTATGGGAGTGCTTGTAAACATTGGTGAAGCTAAGACGCGCCTTTCAGAATTGGTTGCTACCAGCCTACGCGGTGAAGATGTGGTTATTGCGCGCGCGGGCATCCCTGCTGTTTGTCTTGT
>JBJOLA010000200.1:0-3712 GCA_046045815.1 Pseudomonadota bacterium | reverse complement strand
TCGCGGACTTTCTGGGCATTGGCTTCATGCTTGTCGATCTTGGTGATCGCGATAATCATCGGCACGCCAGCGGCTTTCACATGATTGATCGCTTCAACGGTTTGCGGCTTGGGGCCATCATCGGCTGCCACCACAATCACGACAATATCAGTGACGTTCGCGCCGCGCTGACGCATTTCGGTGAAGGCTTCATGCCCCGGTGTATCGAGGAAAGTGATGAGGGACTTATCCTTCATCGCCACCTGATAAGCACCGATATGCTGGGTGATACCGCCGGATTCGCCCTTCACGACGTTTGTTCCGCGTAGTGCATCGAGCAATGAGGTCTTGCCGTGATCGACATGGCCCATGATCGTCACGACCGGCGCACGGGGCTTCAGCGTTTCTGGTGCGTCAACATCGTCGCTGTGCGCGATATCAATGTCTGACTCAGACACGCGGGTAACATTGTGGCCAAATTCGGTGACGAGCAGCTCAGCGGTATCCTGATCAATGCTATCGCCCGAAGCAGACGGCACGCCCATCTTGAAGAGCGCCTTGACGAGATCGCCGGTGCGTTCCGCCATACGGTTGGCTAGCTCGGCCACTGTGATTGTTTCTGGAACAACAACGTCGCGGATTTGCTTGGCGGCGGGACCAGAGCCCGGCCCGTGCATCCGCTTTTCCTTTTCACGGGCACGCTTGAGCGCTGCGAGTGAACGCGCGCGAGCACCTTCGCCGTCGTCCAGCGCTTTGGTGACGGTGAGCTTGCCCGATTGCCGGCGATCATCGCCCATCCGGCCCCGTGAGGGGCGCGCGGTTTCCACCTTGCGTGACGGCGCGGGCGCACCGGGGCGACGCGCGTCGCGGTCATCTTCTTCGACGACCACAGCAGGAACGTCGACAGCAACCGGTGGCGGTGCCTTGGCAGCTTCCTCCGCAGCCATTTTCGCGATTTCGGCGGCGGCTTCTTCAGCCTTGCGATTGTCTTCAGCGCGACGCTTTTCGTCTTCGCCGGATTCAACCTTGTTGCGGTCTTCGCGGCGGCGCGCATCTTCAAGCGCGTTCATCCGCGCTTCTTCGGCTTCGCGTAGCAGCTTGGTCTGCATTTCCTGACGCGACATCAAAGACTCGGGCGGCGGTGCCTTCGGGGCAGGCGGCGGCGGCGGGGGTGGTGGGGCCGCGACGACAACAGCTTCCGCAACAGGCGCTTCGGCTTCTCCGGGCTTGCCAACCAGACGGCGGCGTTTCACTTCCACGACGACCGTGTTGGAACGACCGTGGCTAAAGCTTTGCTTCACCTGACCGGTCTCAACCGTCCGCTTCAGGCCGAGCGGCGCGCGCATGCCTAGTTTTGGTTTTTCTATATCACTCATTTAAATGCCCTAAAGCCCTTCAACTATGCCTGTGCGCCGCTGCCCGATGAACCTTGCGAACCATTTTCGCAAGGGACCGTGCCCGTTTCGCGTCCGATAAAATAATGCCAGCGGTTCAGTGCGTCACTAACCCGAGCGGCAGCCGCCCGGTCGATCAGTGCAATATGAACCGCGTTGTCCCGCCCCAATGCTTGGGAGAGTATAGTCCGGTCCACGCTGAGAACCAACCCCGCGCGGCCGCTGCCTTCCTGATCCGATCCAACCCGCCATGCCTGATCCAGCTTGCGGTTGCCATCAACACTCGCGTCGCTGGCGTGGAGGAGCAAGGTCACCTTGCCGGAACGAGCAGATTGCTCAATCTTTTCCGATCCCGTCAACAGGGTGCCGGAACGCGCTTCAAGACCCAGACGGTCCACCGCGTTCTTGGCCAACGCCGCCTCCACCCGTTCGGGAAGATCCGTGCCCACGACGACGTCGCTCGTCTTGAACGCGCGGTTGAGTGCGCCCTTGAGCTTGCCCTTGGTCACAGCGGTTTCAAGCGCGGCGCGGTCCACACCGATCCACGCACCGCGTCCGGGGGCACGCGCGCGCACGTCGGGGGCCACTTGACCGTCAGGGCCAAGTGCCAGCCGGATCAGCCCCGATCTGGGGCCGTGCTCACCGGTGATTATGCAGCGACGCTCAGGCTCGCCCGCGGTATCATTGGGAGACATCCGCATGAGCGTCTCCCTCTTCATCTTCAAACCAATGCGCACGCGCGGCCATGATGATCTCATTGCCCTGCTCTTCAGACAGGTTGTACTCGGCGAGTACACCACCCTTGGGTTCGACATAGACCTTGCCCGGGATTGGTTTGCGGCGCGGTTCGGTGCGCTTCTTCTGGATCAGCTCATCGGTTGCCAGATCGGCAAGATCGTCAAGCGTCTTGATCCCGGCCTTACCAAGCGTGACCAACATCGCTTCGTTGAGGTGCGGCATTTCAGCAATCGCATCCTCAACACCCAAGGCACGGCGGGTTTCGCGGTTGGCCTCTTCGCGCCGGTCGAGTGCTTCTTGCGCACGGTTTTGGAGTTCGGCACCCAGTTCGTCGTCAAAGCCTTCGATCCCGGCGATTTCCGAAACGTCCACATAGGCGACTTCTTCTAGGCTGGAGAAGCCCTCGGCCACTAACAACTGCGCGAGTGTTTCATCAACGTCGAGTTCCTTCTGGAACATTTCGCTATTCTCGACAAATTCGCGCTGACGCTTTTCGCTCGAATCGGTTTCGGTCATGATGTCGATGGCCGAGCCGGTCAGCTGCGATGCCAGACGGACATTCTGGCCACGACGACCAATCGCCAGGCTCAACTGATCATCAGGCACAACAACTTCAATCCGCCCTTCTTCTTCATCAATCAGCACGCGGCTGACGGTGGCAGGCTGAAGCGCGTTGACCACGAAGGTCGCGGTGTCTTCTGACCAGGGGATGATGTCGATCTTTTCGCCCTGCATTTCCTGCACAACGGCTTGAACCCGGCTGCCCTTCATGCCGACGCACGCGCCGACAGGATCAATCGAGCTATCCCGGCTGATCACGCCGATCTTAGCGCGGCTACCGGGATCACGCGCGGCGGCCTTGATCTCGATGATGCCATCATAAATCTCGGGCACTTCCTGTGCGAAGAGCTTCTTCATGAAATCAGGGTGGGCCCGGCTCAGGAAAATCTGCGGCCCCCGGTTTTCGCGGCGGACGTTCATGATCAGTGAGCGGACGCGCTCATTGACGCGGGGGATTTCACGCGGAATCTGCTGATCGCGGCGGATGACGCCTTCTGCGCGGCCCAAGTCAACAACGACATGGCCAAACTCAACCCGCTTGACCACGCCAGTGATGATCTCACCCGCACGGTCTTTGAATTCCTCATATTGACGATCGCGCTCGGCATCACGCACCTTTTGAAAGATGACCTGCTTGGCGGCTTGCGCGGCGATCCGCCCAAATTCAATCGGCGGCAGCGGGTCAACGATGAAATCGCCAATCGCGGCTTCCTTCTCAAGCTTCTGACCGTCGGAGAGGCTAACCTGCTTGAAATAATCATCTACCAGTTCAACCACCTCAACAACGCGCCATAGCCGCATGTCACCGGTCTGGGTGTCGATCTTGGCGCGGATGTCATTTTCAGCGCCGTAACGCGCACGGGCGGCGCGCTGGATGGCATCTTCCATCGCTTCAATCACAATCGCCTTGTCGATCAGCTTTTCGCGCGCAACGGCATCAGCAATCGCCAGCAATTCAGCTTTGTTCGCAGAAATAGGTGTGGACATGAACCTCTATCCTTCTTGTAAAATCTTGTCGGCACCCGCGGTCGAAAGCGGGG
>JBJOLA010000104.1:0-4992 GCA_046045815.1 Pseudomonadota bacterium | reverse complement strand
GCGCGGAGTTCATCATCGCCTGCATTGCGCTTGTTCTGCTGCGTGAGAAATTCCATCGCAAGGCGGACGCCCGACAGTTCATAGCCTGGAATTTCAAGCTTGCGCGGGGCCTCAGCGCCCCCAGACATCACCACAGCATCGAAATTCTGGCGGAGCGAATCGACCGAAATATTGACGCCGACTTCGGTGCTGGTGCGGAATTCAACGCCCTCTGCCTCCAACTGGACAAGGCGGCGGTTGATCAGATGCTTTTCCATTTTGAAGTCAGGAATGCCGTAGCGGAGCAAGCCGCCCATCCGGTCATTTTTTTCAAACAGTGTCACGCTATGCCCTGCGCGCGCCAATTGTTGGGCGCAGGCCATGCCGGCCGGTCCGGAGCCAACGACTGCAACGCGCTTGCCCGTCTTGTTCTGAGGCGGTTGCGGCGTGATCCACCCTTCGTCCCATCCCCGGTCAACAATCTGGCATTCGATCGTCTTGATGGTGACGGGATTATCATCAATGTTGAGCGTGCAGCTCGCCTCGCATGGGGCAGGGCAAATACGGCCAGTGAATTCAGGGAAATTGTTGGTCGAGTGGAGCACCTCAAGCGCGTTTTGCCAATCATCTTCGTAAACCAAATGGTTCCACTGCGGGATGATGTTGTTCACCGGGCAGCCATTATGGCAATAGGGGATGCCGCAATCCATGCAGCGAGACGCCTGTTCGCGGATTTCAGATTTGCCGAGCGGCTTGACGAATTCCTGATAGTTTTTCAGCCGTGCCTCGGGCTTTTCGTAACTGCGATCATGGCGTTCGATCTCGAGGAAGCCGGTTGCTTTTCCCATCTTCTTTTTCCTTATTCAGCAGCAACAAGCGTGGCGGCATTTTCGGCCTCCAGCTGCAATAGCGCCCGGCGATAATCGCGCGGCATGACCTTTACAAAGCGGTTTTGCGACGCCTTCCAGTCATCGAGCAGCGCCTTGGCCTGCTTTGATCCGGTATGGAGATAATGGCGTTGGAGCAGTATCTTCACCCGCTCTACGTGGTGACGGAGCATGTCACCCATCCCGCTGTCATTGACGCCCGATCCGCGCTGGCTCGGTCTGCCCGCGCCGATGTCGCCATCTTCCCCCGCACTCAGGGTTTCGATATCGACCATTGCAGGGTTGCATAGCGGAGCGAAGCCGCCTTCAGGATTATAGACATAAGCGACCCCGCCAGACATGCCTGCCGCAAAGTTGCGCCCCGTTTTTCCGAGCACAAGCACGACGCCTCCTGTCATATATTCGCAGCCATGATCGCCGGTGCCCTCAACCACCGCAACCGCGCCAGAGTTACGCACGGCGAAGCGTTCACCCGCAACACCTTGGAAATAAGCTTCACCCGCAATCGCGCCATAGAGTACGGTGTTGCCGACGATGATATTTTCCATCGGGTTGCGGAGGCTCTTTTCAGGCTGACGCACGACAACGCGCCCCCCAGATAGTCCCTTGCCAACATAGTCGTTGGCGTCACCCGTCAATTCAATCGAAATGCCGTGAGCAAGGAACGCCGCAAAGCTTTGGCCTGCAACACCCGTCATCCGGATCTGGATCGTATTTTCAGGCAAGCCTGCATGGCCGTATCGCCTTGCCACTTCGCCCGAGAGCATCGCCCCGACGGTGCGGTTCACGTTGCGGACCGGCTGTTCTATCTTGACGGGATCACCCGACGTCAGCGCAGGCATGGCAGCCACGATTAGTTCCTGATCCAGTGCCGCTTCAAGACCGTGGTCTTGGGTCGCGGTCTGATGGAGTGGCGCGCCCGCAGGCAGATCCACCTGGTGGAGCAAACGGCTAAGATCGATCCCATTGGCTTTCCAATGATGGAGTGCCTTGCTGGTATCGAGCCGGTCCACCCGGCCAACCATGTCCTCAAGCGTGCGAAAGCCCATCTCGGCCATGATCAGGCGCAGCTCTTCGGCGACGAAAAAGAAATAATTGATGACATGTTCGGGCTGACCCGTGAATCGCTTACGCAGTATAGGGTCCTGCGTCGCCACGCCCACCGGGCAGGTGTTCAAATGGCATTTACGCATCATGATGCACCCTGCCGCGATTAACGGTGCGGTCGCAAAGCCAAATTCGTCGGCGCCGAGCAGCGCTCCAATCGCAACGTCCCGTCCCGTGCGAAGCCCACCGTCGACCTGAACCGCGATACGGCTACGCAGGCCATTGAGCAGCAATGTCTGCTGGGTTTCAGCGAGACCAATCTCCCACGGTGAACCCGCGTGGGTGAGCGACGTCAGCGGTGACGCGCCGGTGCCGCCTTCATAGCCAGAAATCGTGACATGATCCGCGCGCGCTTTTGAAACGCCCGCTGCCACTGTGCCAACGCCGACTTCAGAGACGAGCTTCACGGAAATCCGCGCCGTGGTGTTGACGTTCTTTAGATCGTGGATCAGCTGGGCCAAATCTTCGATCGAGTAAATATCGTGGTGCGGTGGGGGCGAGATCAGGCCGACACCCGGCGTTGAATGGCGCACTTTCCCGATATTCTTATCAACCTTGTCTCCGGGTAGCTGACCGCCTTCGCCAGGTTTCGCGCCTTGCGCCATCTTGATCTGGATATCGTCTGCATTGACCAGATATTCCGCCGTCACGCCGAAGCGCCCAGAGGCGACCTGCTTGATGGCCGAGCGCATCGAATCGCCGTTGGGTAGCGGGGTGAACCGGTCCACTTCCTCGCCGCCCTCACCTGTGTTTGATTTGCCGCCAATGCGGTTCATCGCGATGGCAAGCGTGGTGTGGGCTTCGCGGCTGATCGAGCCGAAGCTCATTGCCCCGGTCGCAAAGCGCTTGACGATCTCATTCGCCGGTTCAACCTCACTCAGGTCGAGAGGTTTTTCTGCCTTCTTGAGCGTCATCAGGCCCCGAATCGTTAGCAACCTTTCGGCTTGTTCGTTGATGCTCGCTGCAAATTCCGCATAGTTCTTGGGGTCATTGCCGCGAACCGCATGCTGAAGCGCCGCAACGTTGGCGGGTGTCCAGGCATGTTCCTCGCCGCGAATTCGGTAAGCATAATTGCCGCCGACATCGAGCATTGAGCGGTAGATCGGATTATCACCATAAGCCGACGCGTGGCGGCGCACGGTTTCTTCAGCAATTTCAGAAAGGCCAACGCCTTCGATGGTCGTTACCGTGCCGGTGAAATATTTGTCGACGAACGCGGATGAAAGGCCAACTGCGTCGAAAATCTGCGCGCCGCAATAAGATTGATAGGTTGAAATGCCCATCTTGGACATGACCTTGAGAATGCCCTTACCAATGGCCTTCACATAATTCTTCTGCACCTCATAAGCGGCAAGCGGCAGTTCGTGACGGACACGGATTTGTTCGAGCGTTTCGAACGCCAGATAGGGATTGATCCCCTCCGCGCCGTAACCCGCGAGCACGCAGAAATGATGCACTTCGCGGGCTTCTCCCGTTTCGATGACAAGCCCCGTCTGCATCCGTAGGCCCTGACGGATCAGGTGATGATGGACTGCCGCCGTCGCCAGCGCCGCCGGGATTGCGATCCGGTCACTGCTCACCGCGCGGTCTGAAAGGATCAGGATGTTGCGGTCCGCCAAAACGGCTTCCGTTGCGGCGTAGCACATCCGCTCGACGGCGCGTTCCATGCCGGTTGCGCCATCGGTAGCGGGCCAGGTGATATCGATGGTCTCGGTGCGGAAAGCGCCGTCGAGCATATCGGTTACGTCCCGAATTTTGGCCATGTCCGCGTCGGTTAGTACCGGCTGGAGAACCTCAAGCCGTTTGTGCGTACCGGCATGATGGCCGAGCAGGTTCGGGCGCGGGCCGATCATCGACACAAGTGACATCACCAATTCCTCTCGAATCGGATCAATCGGCGGGTTGGTTACTTGTGCAAAATTCTGCTTGAAATAATCATAGAGCAAGCGGGATTTGGAAGAGAGCACTGCGATCGGTGTGTCAGTGCCCATCGAACCGAGTGGATCTTCGCCGTTTCGCGCCATCGGTTCAAGGAATTTACTGAGATCTTCCTGTGTGTATCCAAAGGCCTGTTGCCGATCGAGCAGCCGCGAAGGATCATTGGCCGGAACCTCATTTCCATTCCCCGCATCCGGCAAATCTTCAAGCTTATACTGCGTCGCCTTCAGCCATTCCTCGTAAGGTGCAGCATCAGCCAAGCTGGCCTTAATTTCTTCATCCTCGATGATCCGGCACTGCTCGAGATCAATGAGCAGCATCTTGCCAGGCTGGAGCCGCCATTTGCGAACGATCTTTTCTTCCGGCACGGGCAACACGCCACTTTCGGATGCCATGATCACTTCGTCATCCTTGGTGATGCAGAAGCGGGCAGGGCGCAGACCGTTGCGGTCTAGCGTCGCACCGATTTGACGACCGTCGGTGAATGCTACGGCTGCTGGTCCGTCCCACGGCTCCATCAGCGCGGCGTAATATTCGTAGAAGGCGCGGCGTTCGGGTGACATCAGCGGATTGCCAGCCCACGCTTCCGGGATCAGCAGCATCACCGCTTTGGCGAGCGAATAACCCCCCGCAATCAACAGCTCGAGTGCATTGTCCAGCGAAGCTGTGTCTGATTGCCCATGCGGAATAAGCGGCCACATCTTGTCGAGGTCGGCCCCAAGCAGATCGGATTCGAGCGTGCGGCGGCGCGCATTCATCCAGTTGACGTTGCCGCGCACGGTGTTGATCTCGCCGTTGTGGGCGATGAAGCGGTAGGGATGGGCCAGCTTCCAGCTGGGGAAGGTGTTGGTGCTGAAACGCTGGTGGACAAGGCCGAGCGCCGAAACGCAGAGCGGATCGCGCAGATCGTCATAGAAACTGCCCACTTGCGTCGCCAGCAGCAGCCCTTTGTAAACCACAGTGCGGCTGGAGAAGCTGGGCATATAGAGCTGGGTGACGCCCGGCAGACCGTGCTTTTCAGCCAGCACGGCGAGCGGGTTCTGCGTCTGCTTGCGGATCGCCAGCAGCTTGCGCTCGAAAG
>JBJOLA010000356.1:0-3986 GCA_046045815.1 Pseudomonadota bacterium | reverse complement strand
GGCACGTGGCTCGCGCTGCCGCCGTCTGAGACCAGCACCTGTCCGGTGATGTTGCGCGCGGCAGGGGAAGCGAGGAAGGCGAGTGCCTCTGCAATATCATTTGGTTCGCCCAATTGGTCGCGCAGTGTTTCGTCCTCCACCAATTGCCGAAGCACTGGCGGGAACGCTTCGAGAAGCGCTGGGGTTGAGGTCATCCCCGGCGCGACCGCGTTACAGCGCACGCCGTGCGCGCCGTGGCTCGCCGCAATCGCGCGAGTCATCTGGATGATCGCTGCCTTTGACGATGAATAAGCCGCTTGAATGATGTGCCCCTGCAGCGCGAGATTGCTGACGGTGTTGACGATATTGCCGCGCGTTGCGCGCAGATGCGGCAGCGCCTCACGGCAGGCGATCATCGTGCCGCGCACATTGATGCGGTAGGTGCGATCCCAAAGATCCGTATCCATATCTTCAACATTGCCGTCTTGCTGGGCAATTTCTGGCCCCAGCAATGCGGCGTTATTGATCAGGATATCAAGCTGGCCATAATGTGTGACGACATCGGCAATCATCTTTTTGATCGAAGATTGATGCTCCAGATCAAGCGTAATCGCAAACGCCCCCTGAAGGTCGTTCGCCAGCGTTGATGCGCGGTCTCCTGCAATATCCGCAATCACAACCCGCGCGCCGCGCGATGCCATAAGTCGGGCGGTGGCGGCTCCGATGCCCCCTGCCCCGCCAGTGATGATTGCGACCTTGCCGTCAAAATGCGTTGCGTCATTCATCAATCACTGCCTTCCGTGCGGCATCGTTGCTGTCAGGAACTGTTCGGCAATTTCATCGTGCGTCATGGCTTTTCCAGATAGCGGCACCACGTTACTTGGTCCGACGACCTTCGGCTTGTCCGCTGCAATCATAGCGATCCGCTCGACCACCCATCGGATTGCAGGATCGTTATTGTTTGAGATTTGCCATTGCACCGCTTCCCGGATCGGCGGGATGGCAAGCGGCACCTCCTTCATCACGAGCGGCAGATAGGCGGTGAGCTTGGTCGCGAGGCGACGGTGCATCGTGGCGATCCGGTCCGTACCGATAATGAAGCCCGGTACCGCAAGGAAAGACGGCGCGATCACTTCAACCCGGCGCTGTTGCGATTGGCGGCGGACGAACCAGTCTTCGAACACCGGAGTCTGTGATTTACCGAAGCGCGCGGTAACATGCCCAAGTTCGAAATAGAGTTCCTTGCTCATCACATCCGCCATCGCAGGGTTTTGATCCCAACCAACGACAACATAATCATCCTCAAACAATATCTGGCTCGGATGATCGGCGGAAAGGGCATAGTCGATACAAAAGAGGATATCGGTTGCTCCGCGCTCCAGCGCCTCCTGGAGAGCATCCGCCATTGGCGCGATTTCAAACCGCATTCCAGGTGCTTCAGCGAGTAAGTCCCGCAGCGCAGTTACCAGCAGGACCTCCGTCAAATAATCGGACGCCATCATCCTGATATTGCGGTCTGAGGTTGCGGGATCAAACGGTGGCGCAACCGATATCGTGGTGCGAATCTGTTCCAGCACAGCTCGCACCGGTCCAACCAGTTCCTCTGCGCGCGAGGTGAGGACCATCGTCCGGCCTTTGACGATCAACAGTTCATCGGCAAAATATTCCCGCAACCGCCCAAGCGCGCTCGACGTGGCGGATTGAGACAGGTGGATACGCTCTGCTGCTAACGATACGCTACGCTCCGTCAGCAGCGCATCAAGCGCGACGAGCAGGTTCAAATCCAGTCGTTGAAACCGCATGTCTATTCCCTCTCCATCACGTCAAGCGCATTGGCAACCAGTGTAGCCAGATCACCGTCATGGGCAAAGCCCGCCCGTTCAGCCGCTGGCGTAGAGAGTGGCGGCTGCGCGCCGAACGCGGCCTCAAGCGCGGCATCGGGCACATAGCTGACGAGCGCGGTCGATACGCCGCACTGTTTCGCAATCTCGGCGGCCAGCTGCCCCATCGTGACGCGCTGGGCGGGGAGCGTCACCACGCGGGTAACGGGCATCAGCGCGGGATCGAGCGACAGAGCATGCACCATATTACGTGCGCACTGCGCCACCGATTGGGCCCAAATTGTCGCGCTTTGCGACACCGGGCAAATGAACCGCTGCCCCGCCCGCAATGCGTGGAACAAATCGCTCATGAACGCGGACTTCATGCCGCTTGGCCCCTGGGGTCGTGCAAGGATACCCGGCAGGCGGACGCTGACGCCCTCAATCTCGCCCCGGTGGTGCATCATGGAAACCGCGGTCTCCATCATTGCCTTGTGGCCGCCATACACCATCTTGGGTGCCAGCGGCGTTGCATCATCGACGCCGCCAGGCGGGAGCGGATCACCGAACACGGCAATCGAGCTCGCATACACTATGCGCGGGCAATCTCCCGCTGCTTTGGCCGCCTCAAGCAGATCATACATCGCATCAATATTTACCCGCCGCGATGCCGCCGGATCAGCCTCCGCCGCTCCGCCCGGAACTGTCGCAAGATGGACGAGCGCCGAACAGCCCCCGCAGAAGGCCTCACTGCGAACATCGGCTGAACATATGTCGCCGGCAACCTTGCGCAACGCGACATGTTCAGGGAGTGCGGTAAGAGTGCTGTCAAGCGCCACCACCGCGTCACCGCGATCCAGCAGCAGCCGAACCAATTCCCGCCCTACAAATCCGCCAGCGCCTGTGATGATGATTGTCATGCGTACTTCATCCTGTCATCTGCATGGCTATGATAACTGAAATCGCCACCCTCACCATCGATCCCGCCACTTCAAGTGCTTTTGAAGCCGCGGTTGCCGAGGCCGCACCTTCCTTCAAGGCCGATCCAGCCTGCCGCGACATGAGGCTGGAACGGATCATCGAAGACCCCGCTCAATACCGGCTGCTCATCCAGTGGGATAGCGTCGAGGCCCATATGGCCTTCCGGGAAACCCCTGCGTTCCAGACTTGGCGCGGACTGGCGGGACCCTTTTTTGTGGCCCCGCCTGTGGTCGTGCATAGCGAAACTGTTGGCAGTTACTTTTAGAATTTAACCGAGAGCCGCCCACCGAAATAGCGGTGTGAATCGCGGGCAGGCTGACCCACCACAAAGTTGGATGGGCCGACAATCGCGCCAGCCGCATTCACGACTGCGGTCGCGCCAGAGAAAAAGTCTTCGGCATCCGTCAGGTAGAAGTGATCGGTGATGTTGTTCGCAAAGAACGTCAACATGATCTTCTCGTCGGGAGACTGGAATCCAATGCTCGCATCGAGCAATGCAAAGCCGGGTTGATTGGTCTGTGGATTCTGGTTTGCCTGCAACAAAGTCGAACTGCGATAAGCGACGTTGCTGCCGAGGATCAAATTGAAGCCGTTCATCGAAATGGTCTGCGAAATGTTCGCCGTCAGTTTGAACTTGGGTGAATCGGGCAGAGGCTTACCCGTCAGATCCTGAGCGCCAGCCACGCACCCTTGCGCCAAAGTTTGCGTCGGATAGCAGGTTGCGCCTTTGAAGTTCTTGAACTTGGAGTCGATATAAGCAGCCGCCAAGTTGAAGCTTGTACTGCCGCTATGCCAGCCAAGATCGGCTTCTACACCCTTGGTTGACGCGCCTGCATTGGCGAGAATCAAAGGCGCAATTATGGCGGATGTATCGAATATCTGCGCCTGATAATCCTTATAGTTGGTATAGAAGGCTGCCGCATTCAGCGTCATGTGGCGGTCCATCAGGCTGGCCTTGAACCCAAGTTCAAAGCTGTCGATAGTCTCCTTCTTCGCGGGCTTGGCAAAACTCAAATCAGCAACCGCATTGTTGGTTGCAACTGCGACTTGAGCTGGCGTCAAGAACGGGAAGAGGATCGCGCCCGTGCCCTGAAATGACAGAAAGTCATGCACCGTGTTGAACGCCCGAGGTTTATAACCCCGAGTGTATGACGCATAGACCATCGTGTCCTTGTTGACGTGATATTGCAGCGCGACATCACCCAC
>JBJOLA010000336.1:0-7481 GCA_046045815.1 Pseudomonadota bacterium | reverse complement strand
CGCGTTTCGGGGCTGATGGGTGACGTTGCCAAGGGCATCAAGAGTTTCAAAAAAGGCATGGCTGACGATGATGACGCGCTCAAGCCGGCGACCCGCATTGAGGCGCAAGCCCCGCCTGTCGTGATTGAGGCCGAGAAGCAGGCCGATAAAACGGTTTGATGTCAACTGCCGTCATTCCCGCGCAGGCGGGAATCCATTCGCAACTGATTTAGGCGTTTTCTGCCATGGCGGAGTTTGGTTCTGGAAATTGGGTGCCCATGGGTTCCCGCCTGCGCGGGAATGACGGTATGAGTCATGTTTGACGTCGCCCCTACCGAGCTGTTGCTCGTGGCCATCGTCGCGCTTGTCGTGATCGGCCCGAAAGATTTGCCGCGCGTGCTGCGGACGGTGGGACAATGGGTCGGCAAAGCGCGCGGTGTCGCGCGACAGTTCCGCTCTGGCTTTGACGAAATGATTCGCGAAGCTGATCTGGCGGACATGGAAAAGAAATGGGCCGAAGAAAATGCCAAGATCATGGCTGAACATCCGCCCGAAGCCTCTACCGATGCGCCCCCGCCGCCGCCCGAGCCGCTTCCGTGAACGACATCGACGACACCAAAGCCCCGCTGCTTGATCATCTGATCGAACTCCGCCGCCGCTTGCTGTGGAGCGTCGGCGCGCTGGGGATTGCGTTTGCGGGATGCCTCTACGTCGCGCGCCCTATCTTTGCGTTTTTGGTGCAGCCGCTCCTGCGCGCGGGCCAAGGCAAGGTGATCTACACTGAAATATTCGAAGCGTTTTTCGTTGAGATCAAGGTGGCCTTTTTCGCCGCGCTGATGATCGCCTTCCCGGTGATGGCAACCCAGCTTTGGCGCTTTGTTGCGCCGGGTCTCTACGCCAAAGAGAAAAAGGCGTTTCTGCCATTTTTGCTCATGACGCCGGTGCTGTTCACGGCGGGCGCGGCGATGGCTTATTATGTGGCGATGCCGATCGCGCTCAAATATCTGCTCGGCTATTCTGGCAACATCGGTGGAATACAGCAGGAGGCGCTTCCCGGCGTTGGCAATTATCTGAGCTTTGTGATGAAATTCATCTTCGGCTTCGGCTTGGCTTTCCTCCTTCCGGTGCTGCTGATGATCCTCGAACGGGCCGGGATTGTCACGCGCGACGGACTTAAGAAGGGGCGGCGTTACGCCATCGTCGCCATCGTCGCGGTTGCCGCTGTGCTGACCCCGCCGGATATCATGTCGCAAGTGTTGCTCGCGGTGCCGCTGATGCTGCTCTACGAATTTGCGATTATCGCGATCTGGTTCACCGGGCGCAAACGGGCAAAAGAAGAGGCGATCGAAGGCGCCGCCGAAGAAGCTATCGTGGAATGACCGCGCTTTGGGACGCCCGCGCGCGTGCCGAAGCTCACTCCCCCTATCTGCGGGACTTGATGCGGCGCTTTCCGGGAGTTTCGGGCGCGGATGTTGTCGCCGAAATTGATTCAGATTTGCCCATCCCCCAAGCGCTGCGCCTCGCCAAAGGGCAATTGGCACTTTCCGTTGCACTCGGTGATCTTGCGGGCAAGCTTAGCTTGGAACAGGTCACCAAACATCTGTCAGCCTTTGCAGACGCGGCGCTCGATCTGGCGCTGGCGGAGGCTTTCCGCCGGGTCGTGCCAGATGCACCAGTCGGTGGCCTTGCTATTATCGCGCTCGGCAAGCAGGGCAGTCATGAGCTCAACTATAGCTCTGATCTCGATCCGATCCTGATCTTCGATCCCACTACCCTGCCCTGCCGTCCGCGTGATGAACCGATTGAAACTGCGGTGCGGATCGCGCGGGCGCTGGTCGATATCATGCAGACCCGCGATCAAGACGGTTATGTTTTCCGGATCGACCTGAGGCTCCGTCCGAACCCGGAGATCACACCAATCATCCTGCCGATCGGCGCGGCCATTTCTTACTATGAAGCGAACGCGCTGCCGTGGGAACGAGCGGCCTTCATTCGGGCGCGGGCCTGCGCTGGAGATTTGGCGCTGGGGCAGCAGTTCCTCGATGTGATCCAACCGTTCGTCTGGCGGCGCGGGCTCGACTTCGGCGCTCTTGCGGAAATCCGGGGTATCTCCCAGCGCATTCGCGGCCATTATGCCAAGGTGCAGACCTTTGGCCCCGGCTATGACCTGAAGCGCGGGCGCGGCGGCATTCGGGAATGCGAATTTTTCGCGCAAATCCAACAGTTGATTCACGGAGGTCGTGAACCCGCTGTTCGGGTTCCAGCCACCGTCTCAGCGCTAGACGCTTTGGCCGCACGGGGCTGGATTGTTCGGGATGAGGCCAACACTTTCGCCACCGCATACCGGCTGTACCGCACCGTCGAACACCGGTTGCAAATGGTCGATGATCGCCAGACGCATAGTTTGCCAACCGACGGTGCCGCGCTGGAGGGCGTCGCGCAGTTGCACGGACTTCCAAGTGCCGCGGCGCTGCTGGCGCTGCTGGCGCCCCATGTCGAAATGGTCGGGCGGATTTATGACGCGCTGGACGGTAGCGGCGATGCTGCCCTGCCCACCGACGCGACATCGCTCGTGGCGCGGATCAATCTGCCCGATGCCCAGACAATCGCCCAGCGGATTAAGACATGGCGGGAAGGCACGTACCGCGCCACGCGCTCCCCGGCGGCTCAGGCTGCACTGGAGGCGGTCCTTCCCGCGATTGTGACCGCACTTTCTGCCGCGCCTGACCCGATCACGGCGACCAACCGCTTTGATCAGTTGATCGAGCGGCTGCCGAGTGCGGTGAATCTGTTCCGTTTGCTTGAGGCACGCGCCGAATTGCGGCGGTTATTGATGGATATCCTCTGCCATGCACCGACGCTGGCGGACAGTCTGTCGCGCCGGGCCGAGCTGCTCGACGGCCTTATCGACGCCAGCGCGCTCAACCCGGTGGGCAGTGTCGCGGAAATCGCCGGGCTGCTGCGGATCGACGCGCCAACCGAGCTGCTGCTCGACCATGTCCGAAAAGTGGTGGGTGAACTCCGCTTTGCCCTTGGCACCCAGATCATTCAGGCGGCGAGTGATCCGATTGAGGTTAGTGCAGGCTATGCCCGGGTGGCGGAAGCGGCGGTGGAGGTCGTGACCCACGCTGTGATCCGCGCATTCGAAGCGGTACACGGCAAAGTGCCCGGCAGCGAATTTGTGATCTTGGCGCTCGGGAGGTTGGGCGGCGGAGAACTTACCCACGCCTCTGATCTGGATCTGATCTACTTGTTTACCGGCGACTACCGCGCTGAATCCGATGGGCCCAAGCCGCTCGGTGCGGTCCATTATTACAATCGGCTGGCGCAGCGGGTAACATCGGGACTGTCGGTGGCCACTGCCGCAGGTCCGCTCTATGAGGTTGACACCCGCCTGCGACCTTCAGGCGCAAAGGGGCCATTGGTGGTCTCGCTCGACGGTTTTGCCCATTATCAGCGCGAGGAGGCCTGGACGTGGGAGCATATGGCGCTGGCCCGTGCCCGCCCGGTTTATGGCTCAACAGCGGCGCGCGCGGCGGCACAAGTGATCATCAACGAGGTGCTCGTCGCGCAGCGTGACGCGCAGAAATTACTCACGGATGCCGTCAAAATGCGGCGGGATATGGCCAAGAACAAGCCGCCAAAGGGTCCACTTGATATCAAGCTGTGTGGCGGCGGCCTCGTCGATCTGGAATTCTGCGTCCATGTCGCCCAGCTGCGGACAGGCACAGGGTTTGATCCCCAGCTGAGCAGGGCCATCGCGGCGCTTCCCTTGCCGAGTGGCTTTGCCGACGCACACCAGTTCCTGACGCGCCTACTGGTCACGCTCCGCTTGGTTGCCCCCGATCTGCAGATGCCGCCTGCGCAAGTCCGCCCGCTGATCGCCAGAGCTTGCGGGATGGACGATTGGGATGCTTTGCTTGCGAAGCTCGCGAGTGTGCGGCAATTGGTTTCGAGCGCATGGCAGTGTGTCGTTGCCGAATCGAAAGGACAGTAGATGGCACAAGTTGGAGACCCAGCACCAATGGCAAGTTTCCTCGCCGCAGACGGATCAACCCGCAGCACGGCTGACTATGCGGGCAAGAAGCTCGTCCTTTATTTCTACCCCAAGGATGATACCAGCGGCTGCACCCGCGAAGCCCAGGATTTCGCAGCAATGGCCGCAGATTTCGCCAGAGCAGGGGCAGCGGTTGTGGGAATCTCCAAAGACTCGGTCAAATCCCACGCCAAGTTCATCGCCAAATATGATCTTGCAGTGGAATTGGGCAGCGACGAATCGGGTGCTGTGTGTGAAGCCTTCGGCGTCTGGGTCAAAAAGAACATGTACGGCCGGGAATATATGGGCATCGAGCGTGCCACCTTCCTCATCGGTGTCGACGGCAAGATTGCGCAGATCTGGCGCAAGGTGAAGGTGGCGGGTCACGCGGCGGCGGTTTTGGAGGCGGTGAAGGCATAGCGGGTGGCGTTTGTATTGCTGATCGGCACGGCATTTCTGACGGCCACGCTGTCCGGTATATTCGGGATGGCGGGCGGCTTGGTGCTAATGGGGGCGCTGGCCTTCATCCTCCCGGTGTCGGTTGCGTTTGTGACGCACGGAATCCTTCAACTGGTGGCAAACGGGTGGCGCGCGGTGCTCCACCGCGAGCATCTGCAATGGTCAATATTGGGTTGGTACGCGCTCGCGTCGGTTGTCGCTGCATTCATTGTTGTGCTGATCGCTTATGTGCCGTCAAAGCCGCTGCTCTTTCTGTCGCTCGGCCTGGTGCCAATGTTGGTCTGGCTACCGAAGCAATGGGTCAACCTCGATGCCGCCAAGCCGCTTCATGCGCTGATTTCAGGGTTTCTCGTGACCGGCCTCAATCTGAGCGCGGGTGTCGCGGGGCCGTTACTCGACATATTCTTCGTCCGAACGAACCTCACCCGGCATGAAATAGTCGCCACGAAAGCTGCAACCCAGGTTTTCAGCCATCTGGCCAAGATCATCGTCTACGGCGCGCCTCTTCTGTTGCGCGGTCAGACTGGACTCCCGCCAATCTGGTTGTTCGCGCTGGCAATCCCGGCATCGATGCTTGGCACAACGGCGGGTGGATGGGTTCTCGACCGGATGAGTGACGTCAATTTCAAGCGCTGGACGGCGTGGATCGTTACCGGGATTGGGGCGGTCTATCTGGCTAAAGCGGCGCAGATTTTGGCCGGTTGAACCGACAAGAATCAAGGCATTCCGAATCGCCTGAAACATGACAAGCCCTTGTAAAATATCAATTTCAAGCGGGTCTTTCATGACAGTTTAACGACTCAACGCGCGAGTCAGCCGGTCTACCCCGTGATCTCGTCGCGTGCCTTGCAAGCCAGATCGAACCGGTACACTCCACAGGCAATTGATTGCAGCTCTGCGTATTGAGCTGCACGCCACTGAGGTCGCCGGGGGTTTTGATGAAAATTGTAACTGTTTTGCGTGAGGACGGATTCGTGCCGAGAATCCGCCAGTTTTTCCGCCCTCGGGAGCTTTTCCTGCATGACGGCTCGGCGATGCGCCGCATTCATGTTTCCACGCGCACGCAAATTGGGGCGGCTTCTGCCGCTTTTTCTATGGTCGCGATTGGTGTCCTTGGTGTTGCCCAAATGGTTGTGGGGATGCCCGCTGTGTCGGGCGCGCTTTCAAGTTTTGCGGATAGCCGCGCCCAAGTGAGCGCGATGGAGGCCAAAGTCGCCTCGCTCCAGAATGATCTGGTTGCCGTCAAAGCCGAAGCGAAGAATCACGCGGCGCGCCTCGAAGCGCGGCAAGCGTTTCTTGCGGCCGTGATGAAGGGTGAGCAGAATCCTGCTAAGCTTGCTGCATTGCTACCCGGCGAAGAGGGCAAGGTATCCGCCGCCGCCGCCGATGTGTCCGCTTTCTTTCACCGCGTAGACGTACAACAAAATGTTTTGGCAAGCGCCGTTCAGGGCGCCGCCGAAACGCGGTATCGCAGCGCAGTGGCGATGGTCGCGCGGCTCGGACTTTCCCCGACGCGTCTCAGTGGTGCTGACATGACCGGCATGGGCGGACCTTATGAGCCTGTCACCGGCGATGCCGGTGCGCCCGCACAAGTCGGTCAGGCCGATCCCCAATTCCGCGCTTTGTTCAACAGTTGGAAGCGTTTGGACCAGCTTCAAACTGGGATCGTCGCGATTCCGTCAATGAAGCCAGTTGATACATTGGTGTTTACCAGCAATTTTGGCATTCGTACCGATCCGTTCCGCGGTGGCCGCGCCATGCATGCTGGCGTTGATATTCCCGGTGCCTATGCAACGCCGATCTATGCGTCTGCGGACGCTATTGTCGGCCGCACCGGCTGGACGGGTGGCTATGGCAATCTGGTCGAACTGGAACATGGCAAGGGCATTCAGACCCGGTACGGCCATCTGTCGTCGATCCTCGTGACACCCGGCACCCACGTTAAGCGGGGCCAAATGATCGCGCTGATGGGATCAACGGGCCGTTCAACGGGTACGCACCTGCACTACGAAGTGCGGATTGATGGCCACGCGATCAATCCCGTGCCCTTCCTCCAGACGCCAACGGATCTTGTTGCCCTCCAACGCCGCACCGGCGTCGCAATGGGTGGACCCGCTGAGCCGATGACTGCCGCCAAATAACGGTTTGCCGATTGCAGCGGGTTGCAGCGGCGGCCCGCACCGCCTATCTTGAAGCTATGACTATCGAGATTACCCAATCCGCAGCCGCGCGAGTGGCCCTGATTGCCGCGAAGCAAGGAAAACCAGCGATCTTGCGCCTGTCGGTTGAAGGCGGCGGCTGTTCGGGCTTCCAATATAAATTTGAATTGGCGGAAAGCGTCGCGGGTGACGATGCTGTTGCGCAGTGCGGTGACACGCGGCTCGTGGTCGATCCGATCAGCCTTGACCTCGTGTCTGGCGCTGCGGTGGACTATGTCGAATCGCTGGGCGGCGCGGCGTTCCGGGTCACCAACCCCAACGCCGCCTCGGGCTGTGGCTGCGGCTCTAGTTTCTCTGTCTAGTGAAAATCGCTACTTATAATGTCAACGGCATCAAGGCGCGGCTGCCGCGCCTGATCGAATGGCTGGATGAAACCAAGCCCGATATCGTCTGCTTGCAAGAACTCAAATCGAGCGATGAAACGATCCCGATCGCTGACATAACGGCGGCGGGCTATCACGGGGTCTGGCACGGCCAAAAAGGCTTTAACGGTGTCGCCATTCTCGGTCGCGGGGTGGAGCCAGTGCTGATCCGTAAAGGTCTGGACGGCGAACCCGAAGATGAAATGAGCCGCTATATCGAAGCCGATGTGATGGGCGTGCGCGTGGCTAGCATCTATTTGCCCAATGGTAATCCTCAGCCTGGGCCAAAATTTGACTATAAGCTGCGCTGGATGGAACGTTTGCGGCTGCGCTCGGCCGAAATACTGGCGCTTGAAATACCGGCGGTGATGGCAGGGGATTACAACGTGATCCCGACGGACGCAGACATTGCCAACCCGAAATCCA
>JBJOLA010000334.1:0-6112 GCA_046045815.1 Pseudomonadota bacterium | reverse complement strand
CGCGTTCTGCCATTGAAATTCGGCGAACCTGCGCCGTCCCCGTCTTTCCCGCCAGCAACACATTCGGTAAATGCAGGTTTGCAACCGAGGCCGTGCCCCTTCCGCTGTTGACAACACCAGTCATGGCATCGCGCACAAAGGCGAGATGCTTTGGGTCAACTGCCAGCGGCGACGGCGCTTTCTGGTGGCGGTTAAATGTTAAATGCGGCTCTAGCGCGAGGCCGCTGGCAATCCGCCCCGTCATCACCGCAAGCTGCAGCGGGTTCACGAGCATATATCCCTGGCCGATTGACGTGTTGATCGTATCGAAGGTGGACCATTGTTTCTTGTAACGCTTCAGGAGCCAGGCGGGGTCTGGCACTGTGCCGAACCGTTGCGACGCCACGGGAAGGTCAAATTTCTCGCCCAGCCCCATGATCCGCGCCATCGACGCGAGCGGATTGATGCCCGCAAGCTTTGCAAAATGATAAAAATAGATGTCGCAGCTTTTGATGATCGCTTCGTGGAGCGCGATGGGCCCATGACCGCGGCGCTGGGAACAGTGAAAGAAGCTCCCGCCGACTTTGTAGGATCCCGTGCAGTTTATCTTGGCCTCTGGGTCGATCCCCGCCTTGAGCAGTGCGAGCGACGTCATCGGCTTGCTCGTCGATCCCGGCGGAAACAGCCCTTGCAGCGATTTGTTCAGTAGCGGAAGATGGTCATCCGCTGCGAACATGGACCATTCGTTGCGGCTAATCCCATCTGAAAAGCTGTTGGGATCGTAGGACGGCATCGAGACCATCGCCAAGATGCCGCCCGTCTGGCAGTCGATGCACACGAGCGACGCGGATTGATCGCCTGCACGCCGTGCCGCATAAGCTTGGAGGCCAGCGTCAATGGTCAGTTGCAGTGATTGGCCGGGCACATCTGGACGGGTTGCAAGGTCTCGCACCAATTTTCCGCGCGCGGTTACTTCCGTCCGCTTGGCGCCGGGAACGCCGCGCAGGCGCTGTTCAAAGACCCGTTCCAATCCTTCTTTGCCGATCTTGAAGCCCGGTTGAACGAGGAGAGGATTATGCTCCTTTTCATAATCCTTTGCCGACGCCGATCCGACGTAGCCAACCAAATGCCCTACTGCAGCGCCTTCTGGATAAAAGCGCATGTAGGATTGAGCCGGAGAGACCCCGGGTAATTCCGGCGCGCGAATGCTCACCGCCGCAAAACGTTCCCAGTCTAGATCATCGGCAATCTGCACCGGCTGAAATCCAGCTGAATTCTTGATGTCAGTGTTTATCCGGTCCATTTCGTCTGCCGGCAGCGAGAGTAATTTCTGCAATTCAGCAAGCGTCGTGTCTTTTTGCGTCAAGCGGTCAGGGATGACGTCGACACGGAATGCTGTACGGTTGAGTGCGAGGGGTTTGCCGGTGCGATCAACGATCCATCCGCGGCGCGGCGGCACAAGCGTCAGGTTGACCCGGTTGCTCTCGGCCAGAAGCGCATATTTCTCATTTTGGGCAATCGAAAGCCACGCCATACGTGCCGCCAGGACGCCCCCCAAGCCAAGCTGCGCGCCGCCGAGCACCATTGCTCTGCGGGAGAAGCTGAAGGCCTGTTGCGCTTCGGTGACGATGCGGACCGGGCGTTTCATTATCGCAACCGCCATTCATCAACAGCAGCACACAGGCGTGCGACAGGCGGAAAAGCAAAAATGGTGATCAACATCTGCGGCAGCAATAACAAGGCGTTGGTGCCCCCGCCCGTCGCATGAGCGGCCCAAAGCTGACAGAGCAACACTGCGGTGCAGAGCCTCGCCGTGAAGCCCCATTCCTGCCAGACATCGCGCCAGACCATCCGGCGATCAGCGATATCGAGGAAAAACAAGGATATGGTCCACATCATCATTGCCGAACCGATGACCTGCCCACTGAACAGATCATCCCAGAGGCCCAAGGGCAACCCGATCCAGGCGGGCCAAATGGTCCGGTGAATTGTGCGCCACGCTAACAGCACGACAAGGCCAAACGGGGGCAGTATCGGTGCCGTCGAAATCATCGGCAGCAACGTTATCATTGACGCCACCATGGTCATCACAATGGGCACGGCGGCGCGTTGCAAAGGTGAAGGAACGCGCCCGATGCGGGAACGGGGGTGGCGGGCCACTAGGATCCCCCCTTGGGCAACATATTGGCAGGCTCTGGCGGCGGCGTGATGAAAATGGGTTCAACGATCGCGAATTCGAGCTGCGAAGGATCGGCGAGCGGGCGGGCGGTCGTCGCTTCGCGGGTGCGACGAACGCCGACAGCAACCGGGATGCCGGGCCGGTAAATTCCGCCGGTGCCAGACGTCACGAAAACATCACCAACATTGAAGGGATTTGATCCCGCCGCTAGGGGGCGCAGGTCGAGCCGCCCATCCCCAATCCCGATCGCAAGCGCCGGGACACCGTCAGAGACGCGCTTGACCGGCACGATGTTGCCGCCGTCAACGATCAGCAAGATGCGGGATGTTGTGCGCCCGGTTGTCAGGATGCGGCCAACAAGACCGTCAGATGATCGAACAGGCTGGCCGGTTGTAACGCCGTCTCCACCGCCTGCGTCTAAGGTAGCATAACGTCGACTACTTTCGCCGGTTGAACTTATCAGACGTGCAATGATGACGGGCTTTGGATCCGTTTCGATGATCCTGAGCAACGCCTTCAAATGCTTATTTTCCAAAGCATCGGCTTGGCCTTGGATCAGTTTTTGGCGGGCCGCTTTGAGCTCGGCTGACATCGCTTTATTTTTTGAGGCGGCGTCGAAATAGGCGGCGATCGTGCTTCCCCCGTCTGCCACGGCGCGCACCGCGGCGCTGCCGGCCCGTGAGATTGGGGAAAACACGTCGGACGCAAGCTGCTGGATCACTTGATGTCCGGCGGGGTCAAACCGCGCGGTGATCACGAGTAGCAAGCCAACAGCCGCGCCCAGCACAGCGACGACATAGCCCGCGAACAGGCTATACTGCGCCCGCCTGGAAAAACCGGGGCGCCGGGGGGAGGGCGGCGCCATGGCGACTGCCCTCCCGTCAGGCGGTCAGCAACACGCCGCGGAAGATCGGATCTTCCAGAGCGCGGCCCGTACCAAGCGCGACGCACGTGAGCGGATCATCCGCAACCGTTACGGGCAGCCCCGTTTCATCACGCAACACTTCGTCAATTCCTTGGAGCAAAGCGCCGCCGCCGGTGAGCACGATACCTTGATCGACGATATCCGCCGCAAGTTCGGGCGCCGTGTTTTCCAGAGCGATTCGTACGCCTTCGACAATGGTGCCAACTGGTTCGCTGAGCGCTTCGGCAATCTGGCCCTGGTTGATCGAGATTTCCTTGGGAACACCGTTGACCAGATCGCGGCCCTTGATGTGGATTGTGCGGCCGACGCCGTCGAGCGGCGGCTTGGCGACGCCCACATCCTGCTTGATACGTTCAGCGGTTGATTCGCCGATGAGCAGATTGTGATTGCGGCGGACGTAGGAGACGATGGCTTCGTCCATCTTGTCGCCGCCGACCCGGACGGATGTTGTGTAGGCGAGCCCGCGCAGCGACAGGACCGCGACTTCGGTTGTGCCGCCACCGATATCGACGACCATCGAACCAATGGGCTCCGTCACGGGCATATCCGCACCGATTGCTGCTGCCATCGGCTCAAGGATGAGGTGAACTTGGCTCGCCCCGGCGTTTTGCGCGGCGTCACGGATGGCGCGCCGTTCCACCGATGTTGAGCCCGATGGCACGCAGATCACGATTTCGGGCCAGCGCATGAAGCTGCTTCGTTGGCCGTGGACCTTGTGAATGAAATGCTTGATCATTTGCTCGGCGACTTCGATGTCGGCAATCACACCGTCACGCAGCGGGCGGATGGCTTCGATCGAGCCCGGCGTTTTACCCATCATCATCTTGGCGTCATCGCCAACCGCCATCACGCGCTTCACACCGTTGATCGTTTCAATCGCGACAACCGAGGGTTCGTTCAAAACGATCCCGCGCCCCCGCACATAAACGATTGTATTGGCCGTGCCGAGATCAATTGCCAGATCGTGAGACGGAAAGCTGAAACGGGAAAACATGCGTGAAAATTTCATGGGTTTGTCGGTCCTGCGGTCGCGCGATGAAGTTAGTTATCCGCCCGATAGCAGGGTGCGATAATAAAATCGCGGTGAATCTTCACTGCTCTCTCGCGGAAGGCCGCCGCTTGGTCTAGAGCCTCAAGCATGTCAATACGCCGCCTTCCCTCGACCTTGATCAATCGCATTGCCGCCGGTGAAGTGGTCGAAAGGCCAGCCAGTGCGCTCAAAGAATTGGTCGAGAATGCGATTGATGCCGGGGCGACCCGAATCGACGTCAAGCTGACCAGCGGCGGGATCGACGGCATCGAAGTCAGCGACGATGGCTGCGGCATGAGTCCCGCCGAAATGGCGCTATCCCTCGAACGGCATGCCACCTCCAAATTGCCCGATGATGAGATTGATAAGGTGAGCACATTGGGCTTTCGCGGAGAGGCTTTGCCGTCCATCGCCAGCGTATCCCGGCTGACGCTGGAAAGCCGCGTTACCGGTGCTGACGGATGGAGCAGGATTGTCGACAATGGAGATTTGGCGGGGGAGGGGCCTGCCGCGATCCCACCCGGCACAAGGGTTCGGGTGGAGGGGTTGTTCGCCAAAATCCCCGCGCGGCGTAAATTCCTGCGGTCGGAACGCTCAGAATATGCCGCCTGCATTGATGTCGTGAAACGCCTGGCGATGGCACGGCCTGATATCGGGTTCAGCCTGGAACATGGCGGGCGGCGGGCGCTGTCCGTCCCTGCCGGAGAGAGCGGGCCGCAGCGCGTCGCGGCGCTGACCGACCGCGCGCTTGCCGACGCCAGCATCGGCTTAGATTTTGAACGCGAAGGGATCCGGCTAACGGGCGTTGCCGGATTGCCTACTTTCAACCGGGGCGTTGCTGATCACCAATATCTGTTCGTCAATGGCCGCCCGGTGAAGGACCGGCTGCTGGCCGGCGCGGTGCGCGGTGCCTATGCCGATATGTTGGCGCGAGACCGTCACGCCGTTGTCGCGCTGTTCCTGGATGTGCCGCATAGCGAGGTGGATGTGAACGTTCATCCCGCCAAGACCGAAGTGCGCTTCCGCGATCCGGCGTTGGTGCGCGGCATGATCGTCAGCGGGCTGCGGCGGGCGCTGGATGAAGTGGGGCAGGCGAGGGCGCCCTTGCCCTCGGTCGCAGCACTCGGCAATTGGCAGAGCGAGGGTTTGCCCGCAACCAGCCAGCCGGTCTGGCCCAGCCCGACCGCGCTCCAATCCCGCGTCTGGGATAATCGTCCGGGTTTCACCGCGCCGCCGCCAATGGCCCGCGCCGAGATGGCAAATGTCGCGCCGCCTGAAGCGATCAGCCACCCGATGGGCATTGCACGCGGCCAGATTGCAAAGACTTACATCGTCGCGGAGGCCGAGGACGGGCTGGTTCTGGTTGATCAACACGCCGCACATGAACGGCTCGTTCTGGAAAGGATGCGTCGCGCGATTGAGACAGGGGAGGCGGCATCGCAGGCGCTGCTCCTGCCCGAAGTGGTGGAGCTGGATGAAAGCGCGTGTGACCGGCTGGAGGCGCGCATCCTTGATCTTTCCGCCTTCGGGCTGGAGCTGGAACGCTTCGGCCCCGCCGCCATGCTCGTCCGCGCGACGCCCGCCGTGCTCGGTCAGGGCGACGTCAAAGGCCTCGTCACCGATCTGGCGGACGAACTGGCCGCGCACGGAGAGGCGCTATCACTCAAGGAACGGATCGACGCGGTCGCGGGCACAATGGCCTGCCACGGATCGGTGCGGGCAGGGCGAGTGCTGAGTGTGACGGAGATGAACGCCCTGCTCCGCGAGATGGAAGTGACGCCGCATTCGGGCCAGTGCAACCACGGCAGGCCAACGTGGGTGAAGCTCGCACACGGCGATATCGAAAAGCTCTTTGGGAGAAGGTGATGAAGTTGAACAGATGGGCACTCCTCCTGATGGCAGCATTCGCGGCAAGTTCGGCGGGTTCGATTGTGCCGGTGCCGTGCGACGACCCTGCGCCCTTCACGGCTTGGGAAAAGGCGCAGGTCGCCTCATCAGG
>JBJOLA010000311.1:0-2732 GCA_046045815.1 Pseudomonadota bacterium | reverse complement strand
CTGCGATTGCCGTCACGATAGATGCGCTGCTCGCCCAAACCGATGTGCCCGATCTGATCTTGATTGCCGATGACGGCTCGGACGATGCGATGGGAAATGTGTTGGAGCAGGCCTATGGGCTCTACTGCCCCGATGTCGGTGGATGCGCCTCTACAGGCTCCCTGCGCTGGCTGAGGCTCCCTCACGGTGGCAAGGCACGGGCGCTCAACGCCGCATTGTCATTCGTGGACTGCGACGTCATTCTGACGGTTGACGCAGACACCCTGTTGGAGACCCATGCAATCGCGGCAATGCGATCACGCTTTGCGGCTGAGCCTGCGCTGGTTGCCGCTACCGGTGTGCTGACGCCGGTTTGCGGACGTGGCCCGGTGGCGCGCTTCTTTGAATGGTTCCAAACCTACGAATATGTCCGTAATTTCATCTCGCGCTACGCGTGGATGCAGTTGAACGGCCTGTTGCTGATCTCAGGCGCATTTGCCGCGTTCCGTCGAGATGCTGTGATCAGGGTTGGCGGCTTTGATCCTGACTGTCTTGTCGAGGACTATGAGTTGATCCACCGGCTGCACCGCTGGTCTGCCGAACACCGCCTTGATTGGACGGTGCGCGTGATTGGCGACGCCCGCGCCCTCACGGATGCGCCTGAAACTCTGATGACGTTCCTGCGCCAACGCCGCCGTTGGTTCGCCGGCTTCCTCCAGACCCAGCGCTGGAACCGGGACATGACCGGGAACAAGGCGTTCGGCAAGCTCGGCACGGCGATGATGCCGGTCAAAGCGCTCGATACACTCCAGCCGCTTTACGGTCTGACGGCCTTTGCGCTGCTGATCGGCTTCGTCGCGGCGGGGCGCTACGCATTGGCCTTCCCGATTTTGCTGGTGATGATCGCCAAGATCATTGTCGATCTCTGCTTCCATCTATGGAGTTTGCGCCTCTATCGCCGCTGGACCGGGGACATGCAGAGCGCAGGCGCGGCTAAAGCGGTGCTGGCAGCGATCCTGGAGCCGTTCAGCTTCCAACTCATGCGCCACGCAGGCGCTGCTTGGGGTTGGTGGACCTTTCTGACGGGGCAGCAAAGCTGGGGCAGGCAAAGCAGGGGCGGGATTACAGCGCAGGCGAGGTCAGACTTGCCCTGAGCGGCACTTTGAGGCTATGGCGACCGCCAACGCCCCGGCTGCCCGTCCTCCAAGACGCCGCGTCCGGGGCTTCGCATTTTTTTGATACCGACAGGAACTGCTCATGACCCGCCGCCGTATGATTTATGAGGGCAAGGCCAAAATCCTTTATGAAGGCCCCGAACCCGGCACGATCATCCAATATTTCAAGGATGATGCAACCGCGTTTGACGGCAAGAAGAAGGCAACGATCACGGGCAAAGGTGTGATCAACAACCGAATTTCTGAGCATGTTTTCACGTTGCTTGGTGGCATCGGCATTCCACATCATTTCCTCAAACGGCTCAACATGCGTGAACAGTTGATCCGTCAGGTCGAGATCATCCCCATCGAAGTGGTTGTGCGCAATGTCGCCGCTGGCTCCCTGTCGAAGCGCTACGGGATCGAAGAAGGCACGCCGCTGAGCCGCACGATCCTTGAATATTATTACAAGGATGATGCGCTCGGCGATCCACTGATCACGGAAGAACATATCGCCTGCTTCGGCTGGGCAAGCCAGGAAGAAATGCACGACATTTCCGACATGGCAATCCGTGTGAATGACTTCATGTCGGGGCTGTTTGCCGCGATTGGGATTCGCTTGATCGACTTCAAGCTGGAATTCGGGCGCGTGTTCGAAAATGAATATAGCCGCGTTATCCTGGCCGATGAGATCAGCCCGGACGGTTGCCGTCTGTGGGATATGAAGACCGACGAAAAGCTCGACAAGGATCGATTCCGCCGTGATCTAGGCGGTGAAGTTGAAGCGTATCAGGAAGTTGCACGCCGGTTAGGCTTGCTGCCCGAAGGGGCCGATCATGAAGTGCTTGATCTCGAAACGCACCGCAAAAAACGCGGAAAATAATCAAACCCGCGCGACGACCACCGCGAGCTTGAGTTCGGGATACCAGGTCCGCGCTTTCTCTCCGGGATCAACCTCGGCGGGCACCACGGCAAGGTGGCGATTTGCCTTGCCTCGGTGGTGCATCCGCGCGGTATTTTCCTGCCCGATATAGCAGCCTTTGGTGAAGCTGACGCCGTTCTGTTCGCGCGCATTGCATTCGAGCCATAAGCTCTTGTCACTGCCAAATTCGGCCACACCTTCGACGATTCCGAGCGAAAGGCGATGCGCCCGCCAACCTTCGGCCGGTTCCGTAGCCGCGCCAATCCAGCGATAACCGAGCGCTGGATTCCGCGGATCGGGTATGCCTTGCCCAGCGGCTTTGCTCCAATGCACCGCCAGCGCTGGTTCAACCCCAATCGCAATCGGGCGACGAAGGCGGTAAATTGAGAGGCGTCGCGCCAGTGCATCGGCTTGTTCGGCTTCACAGTCGATCAGCACATCATCGCCGTCTGCCCAGATGATGAAGTCAAACAGTGCCTTGCCCTGCGGCGTGAGTAGCCCCGCCCAAACCGGTAGCACACCTTCTACGTCGTTTGTCACCAGCCCTTGGAGGAAGCCATGCACATCCTCGCCAGAGAGCCGAATGAGCGCGCGATCCGTGAGGGTGGTTGTCGTCATCCTCCCCCTCTAGTACGGCATCACGTGAAACCCAAGCCGGAGCTTGCATGACTGCCACC